>JACIYF010000018.1 GCA_014360065.1 Clostridia bacterium
ATACCCTAGAGGAAGTAGGTGAGGGTAAATGAAGCTGGAACGCGGGGAAATATCCCTATTGGCAAACTTCTCCAACAGCAACGATGCTGAGCGAGCCCTAAAGGAGATCAAGACTAAGGATTTAGGGGCAGCCCAGTTGGACCGTACCAGCCTTTACGGGGTAACCTCCGATACCGAGCTAAATAATCCCATTGCTGGGCAAGCGGATACCAATACCGGACTCACTCTTTACTCAGCGGATCGAGACCAATGGCAAGACCTGGATGCCAGGATACTTATGAACGCGGATCCTTCGGCGGGGGGAATGTCAGCCAACCGCAATTTCATCGGTGACAAGAGTTTCTTGTTGACTGTGGTTACCAAGGAACAAAATGTTAACCAGATTAAGGATATCATAGAAAAACATGGCGGAAAAGTATAGGCAAACAATATATCATATGCGTATAGCACGAATGCTATATTTTTACGGCATAGAACTATAAGTGTGAGTAATACTATGGATACAACACAAAAAGGAGGTGAAAACGGTGGGCCAAGGACAAAGAAGCAACCGGGTACTAATCCCAGAAGCGCGTGCGGCTATGGATCGTTTTAAGTACGAAACTGCCAATGAAATCGGGGTAAACGTGCAAGCTGGTGATTACTGGGGTGACCTTCCCTCGCGTCAGTGCGGAGCCGTGGGAGGTCATATGGTGAGAAAGATGATTCAGGCTTATGAGCAGCAATTGGCTGGAACCGCTGGAGCCGGGTTCGGTACCACGGCTGGTACCAGGTAGCTAAGTACTCGAGAGAAGCGGGCTCTGATTGGGAGCCTGCTTCTCCACTTATCTTTTCCCGTACTCCAGCGGCCACGGTTAGTATAACCTTTTGATGCCATCCTAATTCCTCAACGAGGAAGCGAGGCAGCCTGCTGGGCCGGCTGGTGTAAAGCTTGATTAAGTGCCGAAGCCACGATATCGGAAGTTCTTTCAATTAGGTCATCAATCTCCCTGGGGGTCACGGTAAGAGATCCTCCAAAAGGTTGAAGCACTTGTTCGCTTACCCGTTGGACAGAATTTGGGTTAACCTGCGAGGCGAGCATTGGTGACATGCGAGCTAGTTGCTGCAGTGCTTGATAAATGATTACTCCTGCACTTACTACAGTGGGGATACCTATAGCGATTACTGGAGCTCCTAGCGTTTCTTGGTTGATACCCGTACGGTAGTTACCCACTCCCGATCCCGGGTTAATGCCGGTATTAGAAATCTGGATGGTAGAAGCAATCCGGTTTAGGTCACCCGCAGCCAATGCATCAACGGCTATCACTAGCGCCGGTTTAATGTCGTTAACCACTCCTTTGACGATTTCTGCGGTTTCAATTCCTGTCAACCCCAATACCCCGGGAGCAATAGCGCTTACCATGCGCAAGCCAGGGGTGACCACTTGCGGGGCATACTGAAAGAGGTGGCGGGTAACTACCACGGAATCCGTAACCTTTGGCCCTAGAGCGTCGGGGGTAGCCTGCCAATTGCCTAGACCGACAACCAAAATGCCAGCTTGGACGGGGAGGTTTAACGGGGCCATCAGCTGCCTTATGAGGTTGCTTAAAGCGTCGATAATTTGGTCGTGAACTTCAGGGTTATCCTCCCGCAAGGCTGGAGCCTCCAAAGTGATGTAGGTGCCGGGAGGTCGACCTAGCGCCTGGGCCCCAGCTTGATTCAGGATGGTGATGGTGGTAATAGTTCCAAATGGTAGTTGCTGTTTGTCTTCCTTGACGCCGGGGATTTCCCTTCGCGTAGCTCCCCGTAAGAGATCATGGGCCTCCAAAGCCAGATCCAAATTAATCCCCAACAACTGGTATACGGACAACTGATCTATGCCAACCTGATTTTCCACGTAACCCACCCTTCTTAATCCTGAGCTCTGGGCTTATGATAAGCGAAAACTTTGGATTTTATGCTATAATTAGCCCAAGGCAACAAAATACAATCTCGGGAGTTTGCGTCCATGGAAGCTAAATGCAGGATTTGTGGTTCCACCATAGATTTACCTAAGACCCATAAGGATTATCAAAAACTGGCCCAAAACCCTAAAGCTAGCTATATATGCGAAACCTGCCAAAAGAGGTTGATGCATCAAGCCCAGCGCTTACAAAAGGTGCCCAAGCCCCTGTAACATAAGTAAGCGTGAAAATGTCCTTAAAAAGTAAGTGGGGCTTTTCGCCCCACTTACTTGGGAGAGGAGAAACCGGAGGAAGAGCTCATGGGGGAGGGTTATTTTGAAATAACCACTAAGCTCTTCGGTAAAGCCATTTTGCTTTACCAAGCACTATTATGGACATTGTTTTGAGATAATATACCTGCTTAGCAAATATTTATGAGGTTAATTATGAAGGTTACAGGTGGAGAGTTTCGCGGAAGAATGCTCCGGAGTTTGGGTGGTCACGAGCTTAGGCCCACCTCGGCGCGGGTTCGGGAAGCGGTATTTAACATCGTTGGCACCGGGATCAGGGAGGCTCGCGTTTTAGATCTTTTCGCGGGAACCGGTATAATGGGCATAGAAGCGCTGAGCCGGGGAGCGAAAATCAGCGTATTTGTTGAGAGTTATCCTGAGGCAGTCCGAGTAATAAGGGAAAACCTGGCCAAAGTTGGCTGTCTTGGCCGAGCTCGGATCTACCACTCAGACGTACTTAGGGGCCTCGCTACTTTACACCACCAAGGGCAAGTATTTGACTTTATCTACATTGATCCGCCTTACAAAAGCGACTTGTATTTACAGGTCATGGATGCAATCGGCAAGCTAGAGCTTCTTTCTCCCGAGGGGAGAGTGATAATTGAAGCTGACAAGCGGAGGCATTTTCCCGACCAAATAGGATGCTTGACAAGCCAAGGTATTTATGGATATGGGGATACAGTGATCAAGTTGTACGTTCAAGATAAAGAAGGTGGTGACGCCAACGGTGGAGATCAATGAGTTGCTTGACCGGCTGGAAAAATGTCTGTCGGGCGGCGGAAAGGTTCCTTTTACCAATAAGTCCATGGTCAATGTGGAGGAATGCTTGGAAGTCTTGGATCAGATTCGGGCTGCTTTACCCACTGAAATTCGGGAGGCCCAGTACATTCTTCGCGAACGGGAGAAGGTGTTGGCTGAAGCCAGGCAGGAAGCCGAGAAGATTAAAAACCTCACCCAGGCGCAAGTAGAAAAGCTATTGGAAGAGAATGCGTTGACCAAAGAAGCTAAGGATAAGGCGGACAAAATTTTAAGCAAAGCTCAGCAAGTGGCGCAGGAGATTCGCCAAGGAGCTAACCAATATGCCGATGATTTGTTGGCAAAACTGGAGATCCATTTGGAAAAAACCCTAGCTGTGGTCAAGCGGGGGCGCCAAGAGCTGGAAGGCAGTAGCCCCATGGGGGGCAACGCCCGGGAAAGCGCCTAGAACCTGAGTCGCCGGGAAATGTACAGCCAAGATACTGCACCCCTTAGGTAGTTTATAAACCCTATGAACGCTAGGACTGCTAGTGCGGTTACAAGCAGAGCCAAGGAGGCTAAGGCCCAGTACCAAGCATGAAAAATGGGTACATAAGTCCCGACTGGCTGGGCAACTGTTGGAAGCAAAACTAGCATTAGCCCGAAGGAAATCACGGCATGGGCTAAGCGGGTCAGCAGGAAGGGCCATAGACGGATATCAGTTCCGCTAATGGCGCTAGCTACCTGAGCATGGATGGATATTCCTCCCCAGCCCAGGATCATCACAATGGATAGTAGTTTTTGCGTCAGATTCGTTCCCGCGGTTGCGACTGCCTTGCAACCCAATGTAATCTCGAAAAGTCCTGTTGCCAAAGCCTGGGATAGATCCGGGTGGAAACCCAAACCCATGGCTATCTGGCTTAGCGGCAGGGAGATAACGTGGAGAATCCCGGTCAGACGTAGGCTCTCGAGAATTACTGCAAACAAGGTAATAAAGGCACCAATATTGGCTAAAGATCGTAGGGAAGCCAGGGCGGCTTCGGTTAATAGCTGACCCACGGGGCTTTGGTTGGACAAGACTTCGCTGAGCGCGGCGGCCAACCTAGGCTGGGCAGACGTTTGGGGACGATTTTGACGGCCATGAAAGCGGAGCAAAAACAAACCCAAGGTTAAATTGGCCAAATAATGACAGGCACCTACGAGCACCCCTGCTTGGGGATTGCCCAGCATTCCCGTACCTACAGCCCCAAAAACAAAGAGGGGACTAGCATTGCTAGTGAAGCTCATCAGCTTCTCGGCTTCGGTGCGGGTGAGAAGGCCATCCTTTCTTAGCTTGGCAGTAAGGATTGAACCGATGGGAGCTCCCGAGGTAAAGCCAACCAATACTACTAGAGCTGCTGTGCCTGGCAATGCAAATAACAATTGCATGAACGGTTCAAGTAAGAATCCAAGTAATTTGACTATACCCATTTTCATCAGTAGTTCCGAGGTGATCATAAAAGGTAGCAGGGCTGGAAGCACGATATCCCACCAGACCTTCAAGCCCTGCCGGGAAGCATGGAAGATCTCGTGGGGATGAGCAAACATGATAGTGGCCAGAAAAACCCAAAAGGCAGCACGAGCGATTTGGGCTATCGTCTTTGGCAACCTGGCTTGCCCCCCGTTTCTTTAGATCATATGCCTAGGCAAAACTGAGTAGACGCTTGCAAGAATTCGCTAGCTCTGGTGCTGGGCAGGGGTAGTTAGAAACCGCGCATTCCTTGACAGGCCATAGTAGCCTTACCTATAATAAGTGAGGTTTTATCAAGGAGGACTATCAATGTCGGCGAGGATCCCCGTGGCTGGAATGCTTGCCGGTGGGCAAGGGCAGCTTAACGTGCTAGTTTCAGCCAAGCTCGACTTGCACGAAGTAAATGGCAGCAGCATATTAATGCTCGAGCCTTTGCAGGGCGAGGTTCAAGTGAGGAAGGAAGGCCGGCTAATCGTAGTTACAGGTACTTTGCGTACCAAGGTTGAGCTTGCTTGTGGCCGGTGCCTTGAACCTGTAACTGTTCCGCTGTCGGTTGATTACCGGGAGGCTTTCTACCGCGAGGGCGAATGGGAGCTAGTAAAAAGTACGGCCGAAACTCTTGGGTTTAGTGGCGGTGACGAGGTTCATCCCTTTAAAGGAGATACCATCGATCTCAGCCAGTCTTTAACCGCTTCGCTAATGCTCAATTTACCGATGAAGGTGTTGTGCCGAGAGGACTGCCGCGGGTTGTGTCCTATGTGTGGCACCAACCTAAACCGGGGAAACTGTGACTGTAGTCATGAAGAGCTGGACCCTCGGCTGGCAACCCTACGCCAGTTGTTGGGCAGGGAGCTGGAGAGCTAGTATCTGTGGGGTCACGCTGCGGAACTGCAGAGAAAATCCCGCAGGAGTGTTCGGTATTTAGTCTCGAGGTGACTTAGTGCTATACGTGGCAGCAAGTCGGTGCTGAAGGATCAGCGCCCCAGCCGGAAGTATATGCTTTTCTGGAGGAGAATGAAAAATGGGTGTACCTAAGAGGAGACAATCACGCGCAAGAAAAAACCAGAGACGTTCTATTGTTAGCAGGGTAGGAGCCCCCAAGTTGGTAGAATGCCCACAATGTCACGGGCTTAAACTGCCGCACCGTGTATGCCCCAACTGTGGTTTTTACAAGGAACGCGAAGTCCTTCAGGTTAAATAGAATAAGATCCAATTATGGAATAAGCTGGCGTAAACTGGCTTATTCTTTTTACTTGTCAATTAGTACCTGGTACCTTATACTACTACTAATACCTGCCTTTATAAGGTGTGACCATGAACAACAGTTGCTTTAATAAGGCGGAAAGGCAAAAGCACCTACTGCAACGCCTGGACGAGGATCCTTTTGTTACTGACGAGGAACTAGCCCAGGCACTGGGAGTATCAGTGCAGACTATTCGGCTTGACCGACTTGCACTGGGCATTCCTGAGCTCAGAGTAAGGGTCCGCGATTTGGCAACTAGCGCCTACCAACGGGTTCGTTCGCTCCAAAAGGGAGAGCTGATTGGGGAATTGGTGGACTTAAACCTAGGGGTCTCTGGTATTTCTCTCTTGGAGGTCACCCGAGAAATGGTTTTGGAGAAATCCGGAGTGGCCCGAGGGCACTACCTCTTTGCCCAGGCCAATTCTCTGGCTGTGGCCATAATTGATGCTAGTTCTGTACTGACTGGTAGCGCTAGGGTGCGCTTTAAGAGACCGGTTTTTTTGGGTGAAAGAGTGTTTGCCAAGGCTGTAGTAAAAGTAAAGAAGGCTTCAAGTTTCCTAGTATCAGTGCAATCGCGGGTCAAGAATGATCTAGTGTTCAAAGGCCACTTTATTGTGGTGGCCATGGCCGAAAAAGGGTTAGGAGGGGGGAACTATGCGCATAGCAGTTGATGCCATGGGAGGAGATTATGCCCCTTTGGAAATAGTAAAGGGGGCGCTAGAGGCAGCCAGACTAGAAATCGCAGAGATACTCCTGGTAGGCAACCGACCTGAACTTGAGTCTTTGCTACGTAAACTTGGTCCGGCCGGTTCCATATCCGTGATAGATGCTCGCGAGTCAATATCTGGATCAGAGGCTCCAGCTTATGCCGTTCACAAAAAGAATGATTCCTCCATCATGGTCGCCACCCAACTGGTAAAGGAAGGTAGGGCAGAGGCGTTGGTATCTGCAGGTAGCACCGGAGCACAGATGGCCAGCGCCCTTCTATGTTTGGGCCGTTTGCCTGGCATCAAACGCCCGGCCATAGCCACGGTCATTCCTACCTTAGGTAATCCATTGGTTCTGATAGACTCGGGGGCCAATACTCAGTCGAGTGCTGAGAACCTTTGGCAATTTGCTCTGATGGGGAGCAAGTATGCAGAGCTGATTCTAGGTTGTCGCCAACCTCGAGTAGCTCTACTCAATATTGGTAGCGAAGAGAACAAGGGAACTGAGACGGTAAAACAAGCTTATCAGCTGTTGCAGGCTTCTCGGCTCAACTTTGTTGGCAATGTAGAGGGGCGTGACCTAATGGAGGGTGCGGCTGATGTCGTGGTATGCGATGGCTTCACCGGCAACATTGTCCTTAAGGTGATAGAAGGCGTCAGCTTGACCCTGCTAAAGCTGATAGGAGAGTTTTTTGTCGACAGCGCAGCTGGGCAGCTGGTGGATTTGGCGCAGCTGAGACAGCTGCGGGCGCGGTTTGATTACAGCAATTATGGTGGTGCACCTCTGCTTGGGGTAAATGGTATAAGTATTATTTGCCATGGTTCATCAAAGCATGAAGCCATCACTAACGCCATTAAGGTGGCGGTTGACTGCGTGGAGCAGAAGTTGGTAGAGAGATTATGCGAAGGCGGATCTTTGCAAGGAGACGGTGAAGTTGCCATCCAAAAACAGTAGAAGGGCTGCTATTACTGGGCTCGGTTCATACGTGCCGGCTAGAATTCTGACCAACTCGGACTTGGAAAAGATGGTAGATACCAGTGATGAATGGATTAGCACGCGTACGGGAATCAAGGAAAGGCGAATAGCGGCTCCCGAAGAAGCCACTTCCGATCTTTGCCGCGTAGCTTCCATCCGGGCTATTGCCGATGCCGGGCTTAAACCCGAAGACATTGATTTGGTTTTGGTGGCCACCGTAACTCCGGACATGGCCTTTCCAGCCACGGCCTGTTTGGTGCAGGATGGCATTGGGGCAAAATCCGCGGCTGCTTTCGACCTTGAAGCTGGTTGCTCAGGCTTTCTCTATGGGTTGGCTGTAGCCAGTCAGTTTATTGAAAACGGGGTCTATAACCACGTCCTCATTATTGGAGCCGAGACCTTCAGCCGGATTGTAAATTGGGAGGACCGGAATACCTGCGTACTTTTTGGAGATGGGGCAGGAGCTTGCATCTTGTCGGCGGTGGAAGGCGACTGGGGAGTCCAGTCCATCTATCTAGGGTCGGATGGCGGTGGAGGCAAATTTTTAACTCAGCCTGCGGGTGGTTCACGGCTGCCAGCGAGCGCAGAAACCATTAGGCAAAGACTACATACTATTCACATGAATGGGCCGGAAGTGTTTAAGTCGGCAGTTCGGATAATGGCGGAGGCATCCCAAACAGCATTAGAGAAATGCGGACTTAGACCAGAGGCCGTAGACGTCTTTATCCCTCATCAAGCTAACATCCGCATTATCGAGGCTACTGCCAGCCGGCTGCATTTACCCATGGAGAAAGTAGTGGTTAACATTCACCGATATGGGAACATATCTAGCGGTTCAATACCCATTGCCATGGATGAAGCCTTTCGGCAAGGAAAAATTCGGCAAGGGGATATAGTCTTGTTGGCAGCTTTTGGGGCGGGTTTAACCTGGGGGGCCAGTGTACTCAAATGGTTTAAGCAACCGCCGTCCAACCAAGTGTAGTGGGAGGTAGGGTTGGTGCTCTATACGGAGTTATGTCAGCTTCTTAACATCGAATACCCAATTATTCAAGGCGGTATGGCCTGGGCAGCCACCGGGGAGTTGGCAGCAGCGGTATCCAATGCCGGTGGGCTGGGGATCATCGGGGCGGGCTCAGCGCCACCGCAGGTAGTACGCCAAGAAATCATCAAGGCCAAAAAACTGACTACCAAGCCTTTTGGAGTCAATATCTACTACCAATCGCCTTATGTAAACGAAGTAATCGAGGTCCTAATAGCAGAAAAAGTCCCGGTAGTTGCTACCGGTGGGGGCAACCCGGGCAAAGATATCAAGCGTTTAAAGCTTTCGGGCGCAGTAGTCATTCCTGTAGTAGCTTCGGTTGCCCTTGCTAAGCGCCTGGAGCGATCTGGAGCGGATGCTCTCATTGCCGAAGGGATGGAATGCGGGGGGCATACTGGCGACATAACTACCATGGCCTTGGTTCCGCAGGTGGTGGATGCAGTCAACATCCCGGTGGTGGCGGCCGGAGGGATAGCAGATGGCCGGGGACTGGTAGCAGCTCTAGCTCTTGGGGCTTCGGGGGTGCAAATGGGAACTAGGTTTTTATGTGCCAGCGAATGCATAGCCCATCCCAATTACAAACAGGCAATTTGTAAGGCCAAAGATAGGGATACAGTGCTGACGGGGCCCGAAGGAAGCAAGGTGCGGGTCATAAAGAATAAGTTGGCTCAGGAATTCTTATCATTGGAAAAAAGCTCCAGTAGTAGGGAAGAAATGGAAAGGCTAGGCATGGGGAGATTACGGGCGGCAGTAGTTGACGGCGACATCGAGTATGGTTCACTGATGGCCGGTCAGGTTAGCGGCATGATTAAAGAGGTGTTGCCTGCCGCCACCATTATCGCCAACATAATTGAAGAGGCTGAGACTATCATCAAGCGCCTGCAGAGTTTGGAGCAGCAGGTAAACAGCCAGATAGCAAGGCAGGTGCACTAACGTTAGCAGTGACTCAGGAAGGAGGGAGAGTTTGTCAGGAAAAGTTGCTTTTGTATTCCCTGGGCAGGGTTCACAGTACCCAGGCATGGGAAGAGATTTATATGATAGCTACGATGTTGCCCGAAAAGTATTTGCAGATGGAGACCATGCGCTGGGCGAAGCTTTGAGCCAATTATGCTTTCAGGGTCCGGCTGAAGCTCTTAACCTAACTACTAATACGCAACCGGCAATACTCTTAACTAGCTTAGCCTGTTTAGCGGTGTTGCAAAAAGAGGGCGTTAAGGCCCAATACGCAGCTGGCCATAGCCTGGGTGAGTATACGGCTCTGGTGGCAGCCGGAGTATTGGGTATGGAGGATGCACTAAGGTTGGTCCGGCTTCGGGCCATGTTAATGGAGAAGGCTGTTCCCCATGGGCGGGGTGGAATGGTGGCCATAATTGGGTTACCTCGAGAAGAAGCAATGAAGGCTTGTACCGAGGTTTCCAGCTTTGGAGTGGCAGAGATAGCCAATTTTAATAGCCCGGAGCAGATAGTTGTGGCTGGGGAAAACCCGGCCCTGGAGGCACTTGAGCAAGTGGCTAAATCTATGGGGGCCCGGCGTACAGTTCGCCTCCCAGTCAGCGGGCCTTTTCATTCCTCCCTGATGCAATCCGTTAGCCAAGCATTGGAAAAAGCTTTCACTGAGGTGCAGTGGAGCGAGCCTCAGCTAGGGCTCGCCATGAATGCTAGCGGCGATTTTGTCCAATCAATCGCCGAAATTAAGGCTAATCTGATAAAGCAAGTTGCGTCTCCAGTAAGATGGGAGGACGAGATCAGGAAATTGGCCGAAAACGGGGTTACCGCCTTCATAGAGATAGGCCCAGGTAAGGTGTTGTCGGGATTGATCCGGCGGACGGTGCCAGGGGTGATGACCTTAAATGTTGAGGATAGGCGCTCATTAGAAAGCACCCTTGCGTCGATGAGGGGGTCTAGATAAAATGTTGCTCGATGGTTGTGTGGCCGTAGTTACCGGTGGCTCTCGTGGCATCGGCAAGGCCATCGTTGAGGCCCTGGCTGATCAGGGTTGCCGGTTGGTAATCGGTTATAACCACAACCAACAGCTAGCTGAGGAGCTGGCCAAGGAAATAGGCGCCAGGGGCCGGGAGGCAACCATTGTTCAAGCAGACGTGGCTTACGCCGACCAAGCCAAGGGCCTGATTGACGCTGCCCTGACTCGATTTGGTAGACTGGATATTTTGGTTAATAATGCAGGCATTAGAGCCGACAACCTTTTGATCCGAATGAGCGAAGAGGAGTGGGACCAAGTCCTAAAGGTTAACTTGTGGGGTGTATATCACTGTTGCCGAGCAGCGCTAAGGCCTATGATTAAACAAAGGTCAGGGAGAATAATTAATATTTCATCCATAGTAGGTTTGGCCGGCAACGCCGGACAGGCGAATTATGCAGCAGCCAAAGCCGGTATCATTGGCTTCACTAAGTCCCTGGCCAAGGAAGTTGGATCCAGGGGAATTCTGGTCAATGCTATTGCTCCCGGGTATGTGATTACCGACATGACTCAAGGCTTAGCAGAACCTCAAAAAGATAAGCTCCTATCCATGATCCCCCTAGGCCGCTTTGCCAGGCCCGAGGATATAGCCGGAGCTGTACTATTCTTGGCTTCTCCTTGGGCAAGCTACATAACTGGCCAAGTTCTGGGGATTGATGGGGGCCTAGCCCTTTAACCAAAATTTGGAAGGAGGTGATCGCAGTTGGATATATTTGAAAAGATCAAGAGTATTGTTGCCGATCAGTTGGGAATCAGTGAAGATGAGATTACCATGGATACTTCGTTTGAGGATCTAAATGCTGACTCTCTGGACATAGTTGAATTGATCATGTCGTTGGAAGAGGAGTTTGGTATTGAGATACCCGATGAGGACGCCGAGAAGCTTACTACGGTAAAGGCAGCAGTGGAATACATTAAAGAGAAAACCAAGGAAACTTAAAGAAGAATCCCGTAGATTCCCCTACGGGATTCTTCGGCCTAATCTTTAGAAGGGGATAAACCTTATGAGTCACCGAGTGGTAGTTACCGGAATGGGAGTTGTTAGTCCGATTGGCTCCACCTTAGACAGCTTTTGGAAAGCGGCCGTAGAGGGAAAATCCGGAATTACTCCCATTACCCGATTTGACTGCAGTCAAATGGCCACTCGCATCGCCGGTGAGGTTAAGGACTTCGACCCCCATACGTATATTGATCACAAAGAGAGTCGACGCATGGACCGCTTTACCCAATTTGCGGTTGCCTCGGCCAAAATGGCTGTGGAAGATGCTGGACTAGACCTTGACAGGGAGGACCTAACCCGGATTGGAGTAATATTTGGTACCGGGGTAGGAGGCATCGAAACCTTCGAGGAACAATTCCAGGTCCTGCAGGCGAAAGGGCCGTCCCGGATTAGCCCCTTCTTTATCCCGATGATGATTGCCAATATGGGGGCAGGGCAGATATCCATTGTCTTGGGGCTAAAGGGCCCGAACCTCACGGTGGTAAATGCCTGTGCCTCGGCAACCAATGCCATTGGCGAGGCTTTTCGGGCGGTTCAGCGGGGAGAGATGGCGGTGGCTATCACCGGTGGTAGCGAGGCCTCGTTGACACCCTTGGCGATAGCTGGTTTCTGCTCGATGCGTGCCATGTCCGTCCGCAATAACGAACCAGAAAGGGCTAGCCGTCCTTTCGATCGGGAGCGGGATGGATTTGTTCTCAGCGAAGGCGCGGGGGCTTTAGTGCTGGAAAGCTGGGAGCATGCCCAGCAGCGTAATGCCAAAGTATATGCCGAGGTGATAGGTTACGGGTGCACAGCGGACGCCTTCCATATTTCTGCTCCCCAGCCCCAAGGCGAAGGGGCTATCCAGGCCATGAAGCTAGCGCTCACCGATGCGGGGGTAGCGGCTGAGGAAGTCGGTTACATTAATGCCCACGGGACTTCTACTGACTTAAATGACAAGATCGAAACCTTAGCTATCAAACAGGTTTTCGGCGATCATGCCCGCCGTCTTCAGGTCAGTTCGACCAAGTCGGTTACGGGCCACCTGCTAGGAGCAGCCGGTGCAATCGAGGCAATTGCTACCTGCCTTGCACTTAAACGTGAAGTCATACCACCTACGATCAATTATGAATACCCTGACCCTGAGTGCGATCTAGATTATGTGCCCAATCAAGCCCGGCAAGCAAAAATCACTGTAGCCTTATCTAACTCTTTTGGCTTTGGTGGCCATAATGCGGTCCTAGCCTTTCGGCGCCTTTAGTCGAGGTGGAGATGATTGACATTCGACCGTACGCAGGAACTGACTCGGTTCCTTGCTACTAACGGTATACCTTCGGTTGCTATGGAGCTTGTCGATCGGGCCCTGACTCACCCGTCGTATGCCCACGAACATCCGGAAGTAGAGGGTAAGGATAACCAACGTTTGGAATTCTTGGGGGATGCTGTACTGGGGGTAGTTGTATCCGACTACTTATTTCGGCGCCTGCCAACCAGCTCGGAAGGAAACCTCAGCAAAATCCGGGCTAGCATAGTATGTGAAAAGACGCTAGCCGACGTTGCTAGGGAAATTGGCCTATCCAAACATATACTCCTAGGTCGGGGCGAGGCTTTGTCGGGTGGTAGGGACCGAGACTCGATTCTTGCCGACGCTATGGAGGCGTTAATCGCGGCGGTATATCTGGCGGGCGGTTTAGAGGCCGCATATGAGTTTGTGGTGAGGCTTTTCGGGGCGAAGATTGACGACGCTAGCGCAGGTATGGTTTGGGATTATAAGACCAAGTTGCAAGAGGAGTTTCAAGAAAGGTTTCACCAGAATGTCGCTTATACAGTACTGGAAGAATTAGGACCTGAACACAACAAGCATTTTACCATTGGGGTTTCGTTTAAGGGCAGGCTTTTGGCTAAGGGTCAGGGGCGCAGCAAAAGAGAGGCAGAGCAGAATGCTGCTCACAAGGCGCTAGATTTACTGGAGCGAGGCTTAGTAGAGTTGGAGTAGGTTTGCAGATTCGGGGCTTGGAAATGCCAAAAGCAGGAATTACCTGACATCTGTCGAATATACTAGTACTACCCGCTGCCAGCTTACCCGTTTGAGGAGGAATCCATGTGGAAGTACTGAAGGTATCAGCGCGCTCTAATCCGAAATCAGTGGCGGGTGCCTTAGCAGCAGTTTTTCGTAGTACTGGTAAAGCAGAAATCCAAGCCGTGGGAGCTGGAGCAGTGAACCAGGCCGTTAAAGCCATAGCTATTGCCCGTGGTTTCATAGCTCCCAATGGAGTAGACCTGGTAATGATTCCAGCTTTTACCGAAGTCAACATCGATGGGGATGAACGTACGGCTATTAGGTTTATTGTTGAGGCAAGATAGCTATTGCACCGGGAGGCAATGTCTTGTACCTACGTCGTCTCGAGGTCTTAGGATTTAAGTCTTTTCGAAACCGGGTAGTCATTGAGTTCGATCCTGGCATAACCGTGATAGTTGGTCCCAACGGCAGCGGGAAGAGCAATTTGGTGGACGCTTTACGATGGGTTTTAGGTGAACAATCAGCCCGGAGCATGCGTGGAGACAAAATGGAAGATCTACTGTTCGCAGGTAGCAGCGATTCTCGGGCCACAGGGATGGCTGAGGTTACTGCCGTCTTAGAAGGGGAAGTGAGACGATGTGGTGCGGAGCAATCTTATCCTGAGGAAATTGCCATAACCCGTAGGCTTTACCGATCTGGGGAAAGCGAATACTTTATCAACCAGAAAAGGGTACACCTAAGGGAAATCCAAGAATTATTGTGGGACGTAGGCATAAGCAAAGATGGGTTTAGCATCATAACCCAGGGAAAGGTTGATGAGGTCCTCGGGGCAAAACCTGAGGACCGACGCCTTTTATTGGAAGTGGCAGCTGGCATATATAAACATAAAAAACGCAAAGAGACTGCCCTAAGGGAGCTAGATCAGGTTAACGCCAATGAAGTTCGACTCCGCGACGTTATCTCCGAGTTGAGCGGTCAGGCAGAGCCTTTGCGTCGGGAAGCCAAGGTGGCTATGGAGTACAGGTCCCTGCGGGCCGAGCTGGCTCAAAAGCGGTTGTTGCTTGGAGCTACCCGATTGGCTAAGCTGAAGGCAACCGTAGAAGACCTTGAAAAAAAGGCTAGGGACCAAACCTCTAAGCTCAAACAAGCTGAGTTAGAGTTAGCTTTGGCTGCCGAGGAGCACGACAAGCGAAAACAAGAACTGGCTGCGGCAGAGAAAGCTTGTTTGCAGACTGGCGAAAGGGTACGCCAGCTTGAGGGCGAGATAGAGAGGGTCAAGAGCAAAATTCGCGAGCTCTCCGGTTCGGCTGAGGCTGAGGAAAGATTTCTTAAGGAGCAGGACCGGACCTACCAAGGCTTGGAACGGCGCCTGCTAGAAATAGAAGCGGAAATTGCAGGCACCGAAGCCCAAATGCGGGAGCTGGAGCAGAGGGGGGCAGAAGTTGCCAAGGAAGAGACATCCTGCTTGGCTAGGTTGGCTGAGGTTGAAGCTGAACTGAAGCAATCAGAAAGTGAGGCCAGGAACGTAACCTCGGAGTTGATCGAAGCCTCCAACCAGCGTGCGCAAGTTCGGCACTCAGTAGCTCAAGCAGAACAGAGAAAAAGTTTTCTTGCCTCTCGGCTGTCCAAACTGAGAATTGAAATTCAAGAGGCTGAAAAGCGGGATCGGGATCTTGGGTGTAAGGTAGAGCAATTGACAAGAAAATGCGAACAAACCAAGGGTGAGCTTGATGAATTGGAAGGACAGTTGGCCAGGTTGAAGGAACAGCGCGAAGAGGTTGATCATAATCTTTCCGTTGCC
Organism: Clostridia bacterium; assembly: GCA_014360065.1. Lineage (NCBI taxonomy): Bacteria > Bacillati > Bacillota > Clostridia > Clostridia bacterium. The sequence goes on from JACIYF010000018.1 coordinate 15,201, forward strand.
AATCAAAGCCTGCATGTGTGGCAGGACAAGCTTAAAAGCCTGGAGGGCAAGGTGAAATGTTTAGAGGCCACCCTCAATTCTGGCACCCAAGCCGTTCTAAAGGCTGCTCAAAAACGGATTCTCAAGGGAATACTAGGTACGGTGGCTGATCTTCTCACCGTTGACCCCGCTTATGCGGTGGCTATCGGAGCAGCTCTGGGGAACGTAGCCGAGAATTTAGTGACCCAGACGGTTGAAAATGCGAAGCAGGCCATTAAGTACTTAAAGGCTAACAAGTCGGGTTGGGCTACGTTTGTGCCTTTAGAAAGAATTCCGTCGCGACCAGAAATGAAGGTTGATCACCGCATTTTTGACCTCAAAGAGCACGGTGCTATCATCGATCTAGCTTGCAATTTGGTGACCACTGATTCGAGGTTTTCGGGATTGTGCCAATATGTTTTGAACAATGTTTTGGTAGTTAATGATATTGATGATGCGCACCAAGTGGCGGATACCCTGGGATATCGTTATAAGGTGGTTACTTTAGAGGGAGATATAATCTACCCAGGTGGCATCCTCCGCGGGGGTAGCAAGGCTAAGAGTAGCTCTATTTTGGCCCGAAGGGTTGAGCTGCGGCACCTGCTCTTGGAACTGAGCCGAGCTAGGGAAAAGGTTCGGACAGAGGAAAAGACGTGCCAGGCTTTGGGACAAGAGCTAGCGCGGCTGGAGGAGCAAGCAAGCTATTTAGAGAAACGGAAGCTTAGCTTGGAGAGCGCGTTGGTGCAGGCTGAAAGCCTAAGGGCAGCCTATCTAGAAGAACTTAGGCCCCTCAGCCAAAAGTTAGAAGAGAAAAGGCTGGAAACCAGTGAGATTATGGTGGCCTTAAAGCAACAAGAACAAGATATAGATAAGACTATAGGTCGCCTGGAAGAATTGGAAGGACAAGTAGCAGGCTGGCAAGCCCGGGCTAATGATCTCCAGTTGGAAACGGAAAGGCTACGGCATGAACATCAGCAGCTAGCTGACCAGAGGGCACGACTAGAGGCCGAGCGGCGAGTTATCTCTGAGCGGCTAAGAACTAGTCGCGAGGTGCTATCCAAGCTACAAGAGGAGAGGGGTTCCCTGCAGGGGGAGAAGTCCGAATGGACAGCGCGCCTGAAGGCCACTGAGACTTCGCTTGAAAGGAACCGTCGGCAGTTGAAGCTAGCCCAGGATCACTTACAAGAGCTGGTCCTGAAGCAACAATCGCTTGTGCAAGTGGAGCAAGAAGAGCAGGAGCACTTGCGCGCCTGCCAGAAGTGGTATGAGGAAGCATCGCAACAGAAGTCCAAAATTGAGCGCCAGATAGCCAAACATAGAGAGAGGCTACAATTGCAAAACCTAGAGCTAGCAGAAGCCAAAGCTACTTATCAGGCTGAGGTTCGTAACCTGTGCTCGCAATTTGACGTTGACGAAGTTCAGCTTGGGGAACTCGCTTCTGAACCAATAACTGCAGCGGAAAACCTAGAAAGCGAGATTTCCGCCCTCATGGCTAGTATCGAGGCTTTGGGTCCGGTAGACGAAAGCAGTATCGAGCAGCTTCGTAGATTGACTGAGCGCCTTGAGTTCCTTCAGGTGCAATTAAGCGATATTGTCGCCTCCAAGAACGAGCTCATGGAACTGGTAAGAGAGATAGATTGTTACATGCAGCAACGCTTTCAAGCTATCTTCAAGCAGATCAACCAGCAGTTCCAAGAGATTTTTCTGCGTTTAGTGGGCGGTGGTCAAGCTGAGCTGCGCTGGGCTCGGCCCGATGATTTGCTGAATTCAGGTGTTGAGATTCTGGTACAACTTCCTGGCAAGAAGTTGCAGAATTTGCTTCTACTATCAGGAGGAGAGAGGGCCTTATGTTCCTTGGCCCTGATGCTGGCCCTGGTTCAAGTTCAAGAGTCCCCGTTTTGTGTCTTAGACGAGGTGGACTCGTCTTTAGATGGGGCCAATCTAGAGAGGTTTTTGAGTCTGGTCCAGGACATGGCAAATCATATCCAGCTGATCTTAATATCACACCGGCAAGCAACCATGCAGAAAGCCAATTATCTGTATGGAGTCACCATGGAACGCCCTGGAGTTTCGAAGCTGTTGTCGCTAAAACTGAAGGAAGGATTGAAAGATGGCTCTGCTCGAACGGTTTCAAATTTCCCTGCGTAATAGCCGACGAGGCTTGCGTGATAAGCTAAGCAAGATTTTTCCTTGGGGTCATAAGGTTGATAGTAGCTTCATCGATGATTTGGAGGCAATCCTCATTGAAGCTGATACTGGGGTGAAAGCGGCTACTGCCATTGGAGATTATCTGCGAAAAGAACTTGTAGATAGGGGACGATCTGCCGACCTGAACACTATCCAGGAACTCTTGATGGAGCGGATTATTGCTATTTTATCGGCGAACCACCTTCCTCTACAATTGGGGGATAACGGGCCCCAGGTCATTCTATTGGTAGGTGTGAATGGAGTCGGGAAAACTACTACTGCGGCCAAGCTGGCCTACCGATTCAAACAGCAAAATCGAAAGGTAATGTTGGTTGCTGCCGATACTTTTCGAGCAGCAGCAGGAGATCAACTTGAAGCTTGGGCCCGCCGAGTCAACGCCGGGCTGATCAAAGGTGCTCCAGGATCAGATCCGGCGGCAATTGTCTACGACGGTTTACAGGCGGCTAAGTCGCGGGGGATAGATGTGGTCATTGTGGACACTGCTGGCAGGTTCCATAATCGGGCTGGACTGATGGAAGAGCTTAAGAAAATTAAGAGGGTCATAGCTCGGGAAGCCCCTGGACAGCCGGTTGAGACCTTGATGGTACTCGATGCTACTACCGGACAGAATGGTATTGCCCAAGCTCAAGTTTTTCATCAGGCTTTAGATTTGACCGGGATCGTATTGAGCAAACTGGACGGTACTGCCAAAGGAGGAGTGGTGTTGGCCATCGCTCAAGATTTGGGGATACCGGTCAAATTGGTTGGTTTGGGCGAGAAGCCGGAGGACCTAGAGGATTTTTCTCCTGCTCTATTTGGCCAAGCTCTTTGTGCCCGAGGAGATGATGACTAGTGGACCCGATCCGGTGGACAGGAAAAAGCCTGGAGATCCTGGACCAAACCTTGCTTCCAGACCGGGTTGAATGGATAGAATGCCGTAGCTATGATCAGGTTGCCGAGGCCATCGTCAATATGAGAGTGCGGGGGGCTCCCTTAATTGGCATTGTGGCTGCATACGGGGTCTGCCTAGCTGCCCTGGGCTATTCAGGGCCTCGAGAGGAGGAAATGGCCTATATTCAGGAGGCTATTACTACTTTGGCTAATACCCGACCCACTGCGGTTAATCTCTTTTGGTCCCTGGAGCGAATGAGGCAGGTTCTGCAAGGACATACAGCCCAGGATGGGCAAGAGCTAGCCAGTAGGCTGATCCAGGAGGCCAATCGAATCTGGCAAGAAGACCTTGAGGCTAGTCGCAGAATGGGCGAACTGGGCGCAGACCTTTTGCCTCCTCGTTGTCGGGTGCTTACTCACTGCAATGCTGGGGCGCTAGCAACTTCGGGCTACGGGACCGCCTTGGGGGTCATCCGAGCTGGCTTCAGGAAGGGAAAAATTCAGCGCGTATTTGCGGATGAAACTCGGCCTCTGCTACAAGGCGCAAGGTTAACCGCATGGGAGTTAAGCGAGGATGGTATTCCAGTTACTGTCATTACTGATGGTGCAGCTTGCCACCTCATGGGGCTGGGGCAGGTGGATGTGGTCATCGTAGGTGCGGATCGGGTGGCTGCCAATGGCGACGTGGCTAATAAAATTGGTACCTATGGCTTGGCAGTGGCGGCTCATTACCACCAGCTACCATTTTATGTGGTCTGTCCGCTATCTACCATTGACCTGGCCACCGGTTGTGGCCAAGATATAACCATTGAACAAAGGGACGAGGGCGAGGTAAGGGCGATAGGAAACAAGTTGCTAGTCGCTCCCAAGGCAGGGGTTTACAATCCTGCTTTTGATGTGACCCCTGCTCACCTGATCACCGCCATCATAACCGAGCGCGGTGTGGCCAAGCCTCCCTATGAGGTCAGCTTAGCAGGTTTAATGCAAAAGCGCCCAGGGGAGAGCGCTGGCGAGAGGATCGGTTAGGGTGAAAAGGATCTTAATTAAAGATTGCTATTGGCTAAACCGCAACCAGGGTACCTGGGAGATACTGCAAGGTAACATTGGCATTGAGGGAAATTACATTCGGTTTGCCACCTCAGGCTCTGTCCAGCCGCCCCACGATTGGCAAGCTGAACAAATAATTGACGGCTACAATAAGCTTGTGACCCCGGGCTTTGTTAATTCCCATACCCATGCGGCCATGGCTCTGTTTCGGGGCTTTGCCGACGATTTGACCCTGGAGCGATGGCTCAAAGAGCGCATTTGGCCGGTTGAGGAGCTACTCACTCCGGAGGATATATACTGGGGTAGTAAGCTGGCCATCCTGGAAATGATCAAAAATGGCTGTACTGCTTTTGCAGATATGTATTTTTTTATGGATGAAGTAGCCCGAGCTGTATCGGAGGCTGGCATTCGGGCCAGCCTTTCGCAGGGCATGACTGCCTTGAAGTTGGTGGATGGATGGGTTTCCTTGCGGCGAGCTAAAGCCTTTGCTTTGAATTGGAAGGGCGATGCCAATGGGCGAATTTCGGTTATGTTGGGCCCTCATGCCTTGTATACTTGCCCGCCTTCGTTTTTAGCCAAGGTAGCCGAAGTTGCAGCTGAGCTTCAGGTTGGTGTCCACGTTCATGTCGCTGAAACCTTGGCGGAGGTACACTCGGCGGTGGAGTCTTATGGAAAGAGCCCGGTGGCGGTGCTCGAGGAAGTTGGCCTGCTGGACCTTCCATTATTGGCGGCCCATTGCGTGCATCTGGCGGGTAACGACCTGAATTTATTGGCAGCTAAACCAAATGTCCATGTGGTCCACAACCCCAAGAGCAATATGAAGCTAGCTTCGGGTATCTGTCCAGTTGCAACTCTCCTCGAGCGGAAGATCAATGTTGCTCTAGGTACTGATGGCGCTGGCAGCAATAATAGTCTGGATCTTCTAGAAGAAGCTAGGGTTGCGGCCTTGCTTCAAAAAGTCAGCGTTGGGGATGCCCGAGTGCTTCCGGCAGAACAATCCCTGGATTTATTGACTATCAACGGGGCTAAAGCCCTAGGCCTGGGGGGAGAAATAGGTCTTATTAAGCCGGGCTACCGTGCGGACTTGGTGCTACTTAATATTGATCAACCCCACTTTTATCCTCGCCACAGCTTAGTATCTCACCTTATCTATACAGCCAGAGGGTCGGATGTTGATACTACCATAGTTGACGGGCAGGTAGTAATGCAAGGGCGATCCTTGACCACTATCGACGAGGAGGAAGTCTTCTGGCACGCCCAACAGGTTCGTAAGCGCATGGTTGACGCTACCGGGGTTTATTAGTACAATCTCGTTGTTGACGCTAGGCTAGTCAGTCGCCTTGCTGGGTTAGGCCTCTAAATGGGCCAGGGGGAGTGCATATGGCTCTATTTGAGAATCTTGGTAGTCGGTTACAAGAAGCCTTCAGGAAGCTTCGCCGCAAGGGCAAGCTAAGCGAAGCTGATGTAAATGAAGCCATGCGAGAGATTCGCTTGGCTCTGCTGGAAGCCGATGTCAATTTTAAGGTGGTCAAAGACTTCGTTGCTCAAGTCAGCCAGAGGGCTGTAGGAGAAGAGGTCATGGCTAGCCTAACTCCTGGACAGCAGGTAATCAAGATAGTCTACGAGGAGCTTACTTCCCTTATGGGGGGTGGGGCAAAGCGGCTCAACTATGCCCCAAGCCCCCCTACTGTCATTGCGTTGGTGGGGCTCCAGGGCTCAGGAAAGACTACTTCGGCGGCCAAACTAGCTCTGCACCTCAAGAAAGAAGGGCGAAAGCCCTTGCTGGTGGCGGCGGATGTCTACCGGCCGGCGGCTATTCGGCAGTTGGAGATTCTAGGTCAGCAGATCGGGGTACCCGTATTTAGCTTAGGAGGACAAAACCCTCGCGACATAGCCCTTGCCTCGGTGGCCCATGCCAAACGTGGTGGGCTAGATGTGGTAGTGATAGACACGGCTGGACGCCTGCACATAGATGAAGAGCTAATGGCTGAGTTGGAGGAGATCCGTTCGGTCTCCCACCCCAACGAAATCCTTTTGGTAGTTGATGCTACTACTGGCCAAGATGCGGTGAAAGTGGCCACATCGTTTAATCAGCGATTAGGCCTTACTGGCGTAATTCTCACCAAGCTGGACGGAGATGCCAGGGGAGGGGCAGCGTTATCGGTTACTGCCGTAACTGGCTGTCCGATCAAGTTTGCGGGGATGGGGGAGAAGCTGGAAGCGTTAGAGTATTTCCATCCCGATCGGATGGCATCGCGCATTCTTGGCATGGGCGATGTGCTAACGCTCATCGAGAAAGCCCAGGAGGCTTTTAATGAGGAAAGGGCAAAGGAACTCGAGCGCAAGATTCTTCGGGAACAATTCACCTTGGAAGACTTTTTGGAGCAATTGCAACAAGTAAAATCGATGGGGCCCGTGAGCGAATTGGTAAATCTAATTCCAGGTCTCAAACTTAAAGGTGCCGACAAGCTGGTAGTTGATGAAAGAGAGCTGAAACGCATCGAGGCCATTGTCCAGTCTATGACTGTGCAGGAAAGGCGTAATCCTGCTATAATCAATGGTAGTCGAAAAAAGCGGATTGCCAGAGGGAGCGGTACCCAGGTTTCTGATGTCAATCGTCTCCTCAAGCAATTTGAGCAAGCCCAAAGGCTGGCCAGGCAGCTGGGGGGGATGGTGGGCAAAAAGGGGAAAGTGCGTCCAGGGTTGGGTAGCCTTTTTAGCTTTAAATGATAGATAGATTATCATGATTGAGTCTCGGAGGAGGTCGTTTCAACTGGCAACTAAGATTAGGCTTAGGCGGATGGGTGGTAAGAAAAAGCCCTTTTATCGAGTAATTGTGGCGGATTCTCGTTCGCCTCGCGATGGACGTTTTATCGAAGAACTGGGTTATTATGATCCGCTTCGCGATCCCGCGGCTATTGAGATTGATAAAGACAAGGTAGCCAAGTGGATGGCATGTGGCGCTCAACCCACCGAATCGGTAAAATCGCTTTTAAGGAGGGCCGGAATTAATATATCGCCCGGGAGAGGTGCATAATGCAGGAACTGCTCAAGTTTCTGGCTAGCGCGTTGGTAGATCATCCGGAAGCGGTGGAGGTAAAGGAAGTTCAGGGCGAAAGATCGGTAATCCTAGAACTGAGGGTTGCGCCTGAGGATATGGGAAAGGTAATTGGCAAACAAGGAAGGATTGCTAACGCTCTCCGGACAGTAATCAAAGCGGCTGGAGCGCGTGATGGTAAGAAAGTCGTAGTAGAAATAGTTCAGTAAAGGCGGATTGATAGTGGGCCGACCCAAGCGCGTAGCTATCGGTAGGGTAATTACTACCTACGGCTATAGCGGGGAAATGCGCATCGAACCATGGACCGATTACCCGGAACGCTTTCAAGTGCTAAGGGAAGTATGGGTAAGGCCGGTTGGAAAACCAACAATCCGGGCGAGGGTACGTGGGGTTCGGTTCCAAAGTAGCTCGATACTCTTGAGTTTGGAGGGTGTGAATACTAAAGAAGAAGCAGCTCCCCTTCGAGGGGCTGTTTTAGAGGTAGAAATAGCTGACGTTTACCCGTTGCCAGAAGGCTCCTTCTATATTTTCGAGCTGCAGGGTTTGCATGTATACACTGCCCGGGGGGAATACCTGGGAAGGGTTGGTGAGATCATTAAGACTGGGGGCAATGATGTATTGGCTGTTCGCTCTAGATCAGGGCGCGAAATCTTATTGCCGGCTTTGAAGAGTGTGGTCAAGAAGATTGACTTAGTTGATGGCCGCATGATCGTTAGCCCGCCAGCCGGTTTAGGTGAGTGACCAGGTTGGAGACGGGGAATCATATATGCGTATCGACGTTCTGACCATTTTTCCCGAGATGTTGGTGCAATCTCTCTCCTATAGCATTCTTGGCCGAGCCCAACAGAAAGGGTTGGTTTCCTTTAACGCTGTGGATATTAGGAATTTTGCCTTCAACAAGCATCGGGCGGTTGATGATTACCCGTATGGCGGCGGCCAGGGGATGGTGATGCAGGCGGAACCGATTTTCCTGGCGGCTGAAAAGGTACTAGAGGAAGCTGGAGGGAAAGAGGGCACCAAGATCATCTTGCTAAGTCCTCAGGGGAGCCTGTTCACCCAGGCCAAGGCCTGGGAATTGTCTAGGTTATCGCACCTAGTGCTGATTTGCGGGCATTATGAAGGAGTGGATGAACGAGTCCGCGAGTTCTTAGCTGATGAAGATTTATCCATTGGGGATTATGTTTTAACCGGTGGCGAAATCCCTGCCCTAGTTGTAATTGATGCAGTGGTACGATTGCTGCCAGGGGTATTAGGTTCGCCAGCTTCTGCCTGCGATGACTCATTTAGCCGAGGTATTTTGGAGTATCCCCAATATACCCGCCCTTACGATTTTCGCGGGTATAAGGTTCCGGACATACTACTTTCGGGCAACCATGCAGAGATTGCCAAGTGGAGGAGAAAACAATCGCTATTACGAACATACATGAAGCGGCCGGACCTTTTGGCTAAGATTAAACTGAGTTCAGAAGACGAAAAACTTTTGGCTGAGGCGCTAGCTGAGAGTGATGCTTAATCTTGCGGGAGGTAAAAAAGTTGGACTGGAGAGAAATGTTATACCAGGAAGCTAAAAGAAATGCCAAAGAGGAACTGCCCCAGTTTCAAATTGGGGACACAGTGCGAGTGCATGTTAAGGTAGTTGAGGGAAACCGGGAACGCATCCAACCTTTCGAAGGTACTGTAATTCGCAGGAGAGGCAAAGGATTGGATGAGACCTTTACAGTTAGAAGGGTTTCTTATGGCGTAGGAGTAGAGCGTACTTTCCTTTTGCACTCTCCGCGCATCGAACGGATAGAAGTAGTAAGGCGCGGGCGTGCTAGGCGGGCTAGGTTGTATTATTTACGGGAAAGGATAGGGAAGGCGGCTCGCGTAGCCGAAAGGCGATAATGAAATGAATAGATCAATTGGCGCTCAAGAGGAACAGGTTTCCAAAGAGAACGAAAGGCGATCGACAATAATCGATTTCCTGGAAGTATTGGTTATTGCCGCCGTGTTAGCGGCGATAATAAGGCTTTTCCTGTTTACGCCTTTCTATATTCCCTCCTCCTCCATGGAACCAGCCCTGGAGCCAGGGGATCGGATTATTGTTAACAAGATCCTCTATCATTTTGCAGTTCCTCAGCGGGGGGATATAGTAGTTTTTCGATACCCTGTAGATCCTTCTCGTGATTTTGTTAAGCGGATTATTGGTCTACCGGGGGAAACGGTAGAGGTTCGTAACAGTAGGGTATATATAAATGGTCGTCCCTTAGAGGAAAGCTATTTGCCCTCGCAGCTCTCATACCCTAACTATGGACCCATCAGGGTACCTCAAGGATCGTTTTTCGTCATGGGCGACAATCGACCTGATAGCGATGATAGTCGGGTCTGGGGTTGTCTGCCCGATCGCTATTTGATCGGAAAAGCGGTGCTGATTTTTTGGCCTTTGGACCGCCTAAGGTGGTTGCATTAGCCCTAGGTATTTTTTCAGTCAACTGGTATAGAGGATTTTGGGCCTCAAGGAAGAAGTACTACCTTTAGAGTAGCGACGAATGTATCAGCTTGGCAAAGAAAGAAGCTCGCTGATGTTAGGGTGGTCTAAGACCGAAAAGGAGTTATATGCCTTAGGTCATCGATTGATAGCAGGAGTTGACGAGGCAGGTCGGGGACCAATTGCCGGCCCAGTAGTGGCTGCGGCAGTGGTGCTAGATCCCTGGACTCCTGTTGAGCTGCTGGAAGACTCAAAGAAGCTAAGCCCGAGCAAGCGCCAAGAGGCAAGCGTGCTTATTCGGCGACATGCCAGAGCATGGAGCGTTGGAATGGTCGGAGCAGCTGAGATTGATAAAATGAACATCCGCAAGGCTAGTCTGGCAGCTATGGCTATGGCGCTAGAGCGTTTGGCTGTGCAGCCGGACTATGTTTTGATAGACGGGACTGAGGTGCCATCGGGGAATGTGCTCAGCCGTTCGGTAGTCAAGGGAGATGCGCATGTAGCTTGCATTGCTGCTGCCTCCATCTTGGCTAAGGTTTTTCGAGATGATTTAATGCGTTGGTATGATAGAATATACCCGGGTTATGGATTAGCTCAACATAAAGGGTATGCTACCCCGCAACACCTGGATGCTATACATAGGTTGGGATTAAGCCCCCTTCATCGGACAACCTTCCGGGTCGCCGTAGCGGGGTAATTTATTAAGAGCCCAGCCATTATGAAATGGGGCGCTATAGGTGGGCAGCAAGGCGCTATGGGCATTAGTAGTAACTGCCGGCTGTTCATCGAAGGGGAGTGCCCCATGCGGCAAGCCGTACAACTTTGGAGGGCAAAAACCTAGTAGGGGACGCCGCAGCGGTGGTCCAGAAGTGACCCAGCACTCAACTCAGGGACTTGGGCGGGGAGTTCGCCCGGGTCAGATAGCCAGGGCTTTGCCATATGATAATGAACCAACGGTTGAGTGCTGGGCGGAGCGGAAGACCAAGGACCCAGCCGGAAAGACATGTTTTCTGTTGGAGGAGGATGGACGTGCTTGTAGAGTTTTCCAGTCTCGTGATATTCCTTATCGGTGGCTTAGGTTTTGCAGGGTTGGCATTGGGAGTAGCGCGCTTGCTTCGCCCGAAGCATCCTACGCCGCTCAAGCTTACTACTTATGAATGCGGGCCTGAGCCTCAAGGTCCAACCTGGGTACAGTTTAAGGCCAGCTATTTTCTTTACGCTCTTATTTTTCTGTTGTTCGATGTGGAGACAGTTTTCTTATATCCGTGGGCAGTTAAGTTTCAGGTTTTACCTTGGTTTGCTTTTGTGGAGATGTTTATCTTTATTGGCATACTGGTAATTGGTTTATGGTATGCCTGGAAGGAGGGAGCATTGGAATGGAAGTAAAGGAGCCCAAAGGTAATATAATCTTGACAACCGTTGAGGCTGTACTTGATTTTAGCCGCTCCCGGTCGTTTTGGCCTCTTACTTTTGGCTTGGCCTGCTGTGCTATTGAGATGATGGCGGCTAACTCGGCTAGGTATGATCTATCCCGTTTTGGGTATGAGGTGTTTCGCCCCTCGCCTCGCCATGCCGATTTAATGATTGTTGCCGGTACGGTCACCAAAAAAATGGCACCCCTGCTGGTCCGCATTTATGAGCAGATGCCTGAACCTAAGTATGTCTTGGCGATGGGCAGTTGTGCGATTTCCGGCGGGCCTTTTGTGGACTCGTACAATGTGGTGCCAGGGGTAGATAGTTTGGTTCCCGTTGATATGTATGTGCCCGGTTGCCCGCCCCGGCCTGAGGCTTTGGCCCATGGATTAATAGAGCTTCGGGACAAGGTAGCTGGCCGCAAAAGCCTGTTCGAGGTGAGGAAGCGTGCTTGATTATGATAGTCTGCTAGAGAAATTGACAGCCAGATTCGGACCGCGAGTGCAAATAATGGCGGATGCTAAAGACATGCTTACCATAACGGCGCAGCCAGAAGTGTTGTTAGACTTAATGAAGGAGCTTAAAGCGAAATTTCCCTTACTGGCTGACTTGACTGGAGCCGATTACCAGGGAGAGCTGGAAGTAATTTATCACCTGATGGCCATTCCTGGTGCCGATAAGCTTAGGGTTAAAGTGCGCATACCAGAGGCACGGGCGGAGCTGCCTTCGGTAGTTTCGGTGTGGCCAGCGGCCGAGGTGCAAGAACGAGAAGTGTACGATCTCCTAGGCATCAAGTTCATCGGCCACCCTCACCTGGTGCGGATCCTGTGCCCAGATGATTTCGTCGGCCACGCTTTGCGGAAGGATTTTCAGCTCGTGAGGGCTGAGCGCTCATAAGCTGAATGGGAGTGTGAACCATAGTGGATGTCGACCAAGCGAAAGAACTTTATACCCAAGAGATCGAAATCAACGTAGGCCCCCAGCACCCTAGTACCCACGGAGTTTATCGGGGTATTTTTACCATGGATGGCGAATATGTGGAGAAGGTCGAGAACGTAATTGGGTATCTCCATCGTGGTTTAGAGAAAATCGCTGAAAGCCGAACCTATACGCAATTCATTCCCTATACTGACCGTTTGGACTATCTATCTCCCATGCTAAACAACCTGGGCTATGTACAGACCGTAGAAAAGCTAGGCGGTATTGAGGTGCCAGAACGAGCTGAATATATTCGAGTAATTATGGCGGAGCTACAGCGGATAGCCAGCCATCTGGTATTCGTTGGTAGTTTTGCTCTTGACCTCTCAAGTACAACTGGTTGGATGTACTGCTTCAGAGATAGGGAACGCATCCTGGATTTGTTTGAGATGACCTGCGGATCTCGGGTTACCAATAGTTATATGCGCATTGGCGGGGTTGCAGATGATCTTCCTGAAGAATTTATACCGGCAGCCAAAAGATTGGTAGAGGACCTCCCTCGATGTTTCGATGAGTATGATGGTCTCCTAACCGGGAATGAAATCTTCCAGGCTCGCTGCCGCAATGTGGGAGTTGTAGACGCTAAAACAGCCATTGAATATGGCTTTACCGGGCCCAATCTCCGGGCTTCGGGGATTCAATTTGATCTCAGAAAGGCAGCCCCATATGGAATATATGACCGATTTGATTTTGAGGTCCCCATAGGAACCAAGGGCGATACCTTCGATCGGTTTGTGGTCCGTATACAAGAAATGCGGCAGAGCGTGCGTATAATTCGGCAGGCATTGGAGGCCCTGCCGGAGGGACCGATTCAAGCTAAGGTACCGAGGTCGCTAAAACTTCCGCCCGGGGAAGTCTATCACCAGATTGAGGGATCTAAAGGGATACTCGGATTCTATCTGGTAAGCGATGGTTCGGACAAGCCTTACCGTTTGCACATACATGGACCTTCGTTTGTGAATCTAGGACTATTTCCTCTGATGGCCAAAGGTGGCACTATACAGGATGCGGTGGCCGCTTTTGCTTCGATAGATATCGTGTTGGGGGAAGTGGACCGTTAAGAGTACTTCAACAATAACGAGGGGAGATATTCGTGGAAGGCATTTTTACGGCAATAGCGTCGTGGATTTATGGCCTGTTGAACTTCTTGGGCCTGCCCGGGTGGCTAGTTAATTTATTAATGGTTGCCATATACGCGGTGGCCATTATTGCCTTTGTGCTTCTAAATGTTATGTTCATCATCTATATGGAAAGAAAGGTTGCGGCCTATGTGCAGCAACGCCCAGGTCCGAACCGGGTTGGACCCCATGGGTGGCTGCAGCTGGTTGCTGATGTGTTGAAGCTGCTCAGCAAAGAGGATATCATTCCCAGCAATGTGGACCGCTGGTTGTATATTCTGGCCTCGCTGCTAGTTTTTGTGCCAGCTTTCATGGTTTTTGCGGTTATCCCGTTTGGGAAGGATATGGTAGCCATCGACCTCGATGTTGGCCTATTTTACTTCATATCGGTGGCTTCCCTGGGCACGGTTATTGTTTTGATGGCTGGCTGGGGATCCAACAACAAGTATTCCCTCTTAGGGGGCATGAGGGCCGTTTCCCAGATGGTAAGTTATGAAATACCGTTGGTCTTCTCATTGCTGGGCGTCCTTATGCTAGCCGGATCGTTGAAGTTGTCGGATATAGTGGCGGCCCAGAGCCGGCTGTGGTTTATTGTCCTTCAGCCGGTAGCCTTCATCACCTACTTTATTGCTGCTACTGCCGAGCTAAACCGGGGCCCCTTTGATCTTCCCGAGGGAGAGCAGGAGATTATAGCTGGGCCTACAACGGAGTACAGCGGGATGAGATTTGCTCTGTTCTACTTTGTCGAGTATTGCAACCTAGTGGCTGTTTCCGCCTTAGCCGTGACCCTGTTTCTTGGCGGGGGGAACGGGCCTTGGTTACCGTCGTGGCTATGGTTCTTCATTAAGCTCTATGTAATGATTTTCCTCTTCATGTGGGTAAAATGGACTCTTCCTCGCATCCGAGTAGACCACCTGATGCAGTTGAATTGGAAGTTCCTTTTGCCCATTACGCTAGCAAATGTGCTGGTTACTGGCGTTGGCATTAAGGTTTATCAGCTTCTTTGGCACTAAAGGCGGGTGAATTGGAATGTACGGACAGGGTATACTAAAAGGATTGGGCATCACCATTAGGCACTTTTTTGGCAAGGCCATAACTCAACAATACCCCGACGAGCGTCCAATACTGCCGGATCGATTTCATGGTTTTTTTACCCTAGATGTTTCTAAATGCAACGCTTGTGGGAACTGCGAGCGCGCATGCCCCAACCACGTTATTGAGGTTGTCAGCGAGCGGGATGAAGCCAATAAGCGGCACACTACCGCCTACATCATGCATTCGGCTTACTGCCTTTTTTGTGGTCTGTGCGTGGAAGCTTGTAATCGGGACGCGTTGCATTTTACCCAGGAGTATGAGTTGGCTACGTCGGACCGCAAGCAACTCAAGGTGGACTTAGTCAGACGGGCAGTTTCCGGGGCTGCTGATCAGTAAAGGTAGAAAGCGAGGTGGACAGGCGTTGGTAGCTCCATGGGTATTTTGGCTTTTGGCCATAGTTACGTTGGCTGCAGCTTTGGGGGTAGTGACTCAAAGAAACATCGTCTACAGCGCATATTGGTTGATCTTGAGCTTTGTGGCCGTAGCAGTGCTGTACATGGCCTTGGAAGCTGATTTGTTAGCGGTTATCCAGATTCTAATTTATGCGGGCGCGGTCTCTATCCTGATCGTTTTTGCCATTATGCTGACACGAAGGGGAGACCTAAGGAATAGCAATCCTTTTAATAAATATAAGCTCACAGGAATGGTGATAACCGCGGCTTTTTTCGGCGTCCTAGCCTTAGCCCTTGTCAAGACACCCTGGGCGTATGTGCTGTCGCCAGTGACAAGTGCAGTGGGGCCAGTAGCTGAAGCGATGATGACCAAGTATGTGGTTCCGTTTGAAGTGGCGGCCCTACTTTTGTTGGTAGGTATGGTGGGAGCTATATTGATGGCGCGAGGGGTGGATAATCGTCAATGATTGGATTAGAGCACTATTTGGTGTTGGCAGCCGCTCTTTTTTGCATCGGCCTCTATGGGGCGGTAGCCAAGCGCAACGCGGTGGCTGTACTCATGGGCATTGAACTGATGCTTAATGCGGTAAACATCAATCTGGTAGCACTAAACCGTTTCCTTAGGCCTAGTGACTTCACTGGTCATGTCTTTGCTATCTTTGTAATCGTAGTGGCAGCAGTAGAGGTAGCAGTTGGATTGGCTATCGTAATTAATATTTATCGCAATCGGCTCAGCAGCAATGTGGACGATTTTGATTGGTTGAAATGGTAGCCCAGGGAGGTGAAAGCAGTGATTGAGCATGCATGGGTAATACCTTTGTTTCCGGCCATTGCTTTTGTGATCATTGCCCTAGTTACCCGCCCGATGAAACTTTTAAGCGCTTTGCTGGCTATAGCGGCCATGTTTGGCTCTTTTGTCGTGTCCCTAGGTGTAGCAATCGATGCTTTTAAACTAGGGGTTAGCCTGGAAAAGCCGCTAGAAATCGCTGTGAATTGGCTTGGGTTTCCGGGGTTCAAGGTTGAAGCTGGCCTTCTAATCGACCCTTTGACCATAGTCATGCTTCTGGTAGTTACGACGGTGGCCCTTTTGGTGGAAATCTACTCCGTAGGTTACATGCACGGGGACCCGGGATTCTCCACGTTCTTTAGCTATATCTCCCTATTTGCTAGCTCCATGTTGGGATTGGTAGTTGCCAATAACTACTTTATGATTTATTTCTTCTGGGAATTAGTAGGTTTGTGCTCTTACCTGTTGATTGGGTTTTACTTTCACAAGACCTCGGCTTCTCAAGCTAGCAAGAAGGCGTTCATTGTTAATCGTGTAGGGGATTTTGGGTTTCTACTAGGTTTCCTAGTGCTGTTTCTAATGTTTGGCACTTTTAATTTCCGCGAGTTGGCGGCAGCGATACCCAGTCAGGCTAACACTGGGATCCTTACAGTAGCTGCGCTTTTGGTTTTACTTGGTCCGCTGGCCAAGTCGGCTCAGTTCCCCTTGCATGTATGGCTGCCTGATGCCATGGAGGGTCCAACTCCGGTCAGCGCCCTCATCCACGCCGCCACTATGGTGGCCGCTGGTGTTTACCTATTGGCGCGGGGCTATGTGCTCTTTGCCAGTTCCCATGTGGCCATAACTACTATCGCTTACATTGGCGGTTTCACGGCCCTTTTTGCCGCCTGCATTGCCCTGGTGCAGCGCGATTGCAAGCGAGTTCTGGCCTACTCGACTATAAGCCAGCTCGGGTACATGGTTATGGCTATGGGAGTAGGTAGCCTGACGGCTGGGATGTTTCACCTGACTACTCACGCCTTCTTTAAGGCTCTTCTCTTCTTGTGTGCTGGTAGTATCATTCATGCCTTAGACGAACAAGACATCTTTAAGATGGGCGGCCTTTATAAATACATGAAGGTTACCGCCTGGACTATGATTATAGGGTCCTTAGCACTGAGCGGGATTCCGCCCTTGGCTGGCTTTTGGAGCAAAGATGAAATTCTTTTGAGTGCCTTCAGCCATGGATACTATGGATTATATGCCATTGGCACCTTAGTAGCCTTTATGACTGCCTTTTATATGTTCAGGTTGATCTTCTTAGTCTTTTTTGGACCAGAAAGGTTTGTTGGTCATCCCCATGAATCACCGGCGGTGATGACGGTACCGCTAGTGATATTGGCGGTCTTTTCAGTGCTATCGGGGTTCATTGGCGCTCCATTCGTGGAACATGGCTTTGCTTCCTATATATATTTCCAGGAAGCCGAGCATGCATCTGTCAACTACGGGGTGATGGCTGTTTCTACGTTGGTAGCGCTAATGGGGATCTTGCTAGCTTGGTTGGTTTATCATAAGCAGGTAATCTCCCATGAAGCACTGGCCCGGCGGTTTGCGGGGTTACACACTTTGCTGTATCGAGGATTTTACATCGATGAGCTTTACCATTGGATTTTTGCTAAAGTGGTGCTGGGTATCGGAGCTGCCTTCAACTGGCATGATCGCCACGTGGTGGACGGAATATTTGACGGCATTGGCGACCTTACCAAGGTATCGGGTGGAAAGCTGCGGCTAACCGAAACCGGGCAACTTCAGAATTACGCCTTGGTGATATTTGCCGCCTGCGTCATCATTGCTTTATGGATCGCCTGGCCAGCATTAGGAGGGATACAATGAATTTTCCCATCTTGAGCTTGATTCTCCTAGCGCCGGTAGTAGGACTGCTGATAATCCTGTTAATACCTGAGCGGGAGCAACTGCTGATCAAGATCGTTGCCGCCATATCTACGGGAATTGGCTTGATCCTGGCTCTGGTCGCTTATGTCACGTATGACAAGGCAGCCGGCGGGCTGCAGTTTCTTGAAGACATACCCTGGATCAATAGTTTTGGCATCCATTATTCCACCGGGGTCGATGGCATGAGCCTGCCCTTGGTTTTGCTGACAGCCATCGTGATCTTCACGGGAGTTTTTGCTTCCTGGGACATGCATGACCGCATCAAAGAGTTCTTTATCTTTCTCCTGATGCTGGTTACCGGGGTATTTGGAGTATTTATTTCCCGGGATCTATTTTTCTTCTATTTCTTCTTTGAGGTAGCAGTAATTCCTATGTATATCCTTATTGGGGTTTGGGGCAGCACTCGCAAAGAGTATGCAGCCATGAAATTGACGCTTTACCTCTTGGTTGGTAGCGCCCTAGCCTTGATCGGCATTATTGCCCTTTACCTCTATGCCGGTCAACAGCTGGGTAGATACACCTTTGATATCCAAACCCTTGGACAGGTTAAATTCCCGGTAGCCTTCCAAAAATGGGTATCGTTCTTGATCATATTTGGCTTTGGTGTACTGGTGCCCATTTGGCCGTTTCATCTGTGGTCTCCAGATGGCCACGTGGCCGCTCCCACGGCGGTAAGTATGCTTCACGCCGGTGTACTCATGAAATTGGGTGCCTACGGTCTAATTCGCGTGGGGGCGTTTCTATTGCCGGAGGGCATCAACTATTGGGCTCCCCTGATTGCGGTTCTGTGCGTGGTCAACGTGGTGTATGGCGCCATGATTGCAATGATGCAGAAGGATCTCAAGTTTGTAGTTGGTTACTCCAGCGTAAGCCACATGGGCTACGTTCTGTTGGGGGTAGCCACCTTCAATACCTTGAGTATTTCTGGTGCTGTAACTCAGATGTTTGCCCATGGAATCATGACCGCCCTATTCTTTGCCTTGGTTGGCAACATTTACCACAAAGCCCATACTCGGGAAATTGCTCAATTTGGCGGATTAGCGCATCAGATGCCGAGAGTTGCGGCTGGCTTCATGATTGCGGGACTAGCCTCCTTAGGCCTGCCGGGCCTACAGAACTTTGTAGCTGAGTTCCTCATTTTTACTGGATCTTTTACCAAGGAACAAGTATTGTTTGGC
>JACIYF010000019.1 GCA_014360065.1 Clostridia bacterium
AAGCTGCACCGTAAGAAGCCTTGGTCACGTAAGACATGAGCGACTGCCAGGGTGTGCCTATTCGGTAGGTGCCAAGGCCCGGATGTTTGGTCGGGGTCCTATCGCCGTAATGCTTTCTGGGGAATGGGGAAAGCTGGCCTGCCCCGGAGGTTGATGGGTTGCAGGTGATCCTCCTATGTGACTTCCTACAAAGCCCGGCCGAAGCTGAGCCTCCGGCGAACAGCTCTGCCCGTGCCCCGGAGGGTTCCTCCGGCTCCCCGAGGAATTGAAGGGGCTTCGGGCCCTCTGTTGTTTGCCCGGGAGCAAATCCTAGGCTTCCTCATAGGCTCTGAGAAACTCTTTTCTTGATATGCCGGCCTGGGTGCAGATAGTGCGAAGGGTGGATCCTTTGATCCGTTCGTGGTTGGGCATGGTGAGCGGAGTGACCGTTCCGTCGGGATTGGCACGCTCCAGGGCCAGATGGTTTCCTTCCCGCACCAGCCTGAAGCCCAGCGACTTGAGCGCCCGCAGGACTCTGGCCCTGGGAACACCTGCAGGTCATTTGTCCAAGGCTACAGCGCCACCCCCGTCTCTGATACGAATACCTCCAGGACATCGGACCCGGCAGCTACGACTTCCTCGCCGAAGGTCTCAACATGAAAGCGGATGGCCGACTTAACATCTGCCAGCGCTTCCGCATAGGTGTTGCCTTCGCCGACCACTACTCCCTTAAGACCGATGGGGTAGGCTACGTATCCATCGGGGTGCTTTTCCACAACCACCTTGAACGTTCGCACCGCCACACCTCCATGCTTCGTGCTGGCTCTCTGCGCGGGTCGCTGCACCGGCTGCCGCCTGTTTCTCTCGTGCTTGCTTATCACCATTATACCATGAGGCACCTGGGTGAACCTACTACAGGCAAGAAGGAATCCAAGAAATGTCGCATAATGAGCGTTATGCGACATTATTGCCCCAAAAACTGCGCATAAGTGTTCCAAAAAGCCCTGCTAAGGCCCGAAAAAAATGTCGCATAAGATTCCAGTATGCATTCTCCAACCTTCGGGGCAAGATCTTCTGAAAACCCTTGATGTGTAGTACTGAATATGATACTATCGGTTCAAGGGTGTGGTCATCTTGGGCAGACTCGAAAAGCTGTACGAGAAGGTCAAGCGCAATCCCCGACAGGTTCGCTTCGACGAGCTGAGGAAACTGCTTTTGCGAGCGGGGTTTAGAGAACGGCAGCCCCGGGGTGGGTCGAGCCACTACACCTACGTGAAGGATGGAAAACTCATAACTGTGCCCAGAGATAACCCGGTCAAGCCCGAGTATGTCAAAGAGGCCATCGAGGCCCTGGAAGGAGAGGTTGGCGGTGGCAGCCGAGAAAAGCCTTGAGTATTACCTTTCACTTCCCTACACGGTCGAGATGTATCCCTCGGAGCACGGGGGCTACGTGGCAAAGGTAGCCGAGCTGCCCGGGTGTATCACCCAGGGAGAAACCATAGCCCAGGCGGCGGAGATGATCGAGGACGCCAAGAGGGCGTGGCTGACAACGGCTCTGGAAGAGGGCATCCCCATCCCCGAGCCGGTGCCGGAGGACTACTCGGGGAAGCTGGTGGTCAGGATGCCGAGGTCGCTCCACAAGAGGCTCGCGGAGATGGCCGCCAGAGAAAGCGTAAGCCTGAACCAGTATATAGTCTATACCCTGGCCAGGGGCATCGGGGAGCGGTCCCGGGAGGGCGGACAGGGTTACTGATAGAAGGCAGTCTGCATGTTATGTTGACCTTGAAGCGGTGGACCGTGGCGGTGGACCGGCTGCTGGAGGAGATTGGAAAGCTGAGCGCTAGAGAGCGAGCCGAACTTTTTCGGAAACTGGGGGTAAAACCCCGGGAACGCAAGCCCGGCGGGGGCAAGAAAAGGAAGGCCGGGGGTTTCGATCCCATCGGCTTCGGCATGTGGGAGCACCGGCCCGAATTTGACGGCGCAGCCGCCTGGGTAGACAAACTTCGCAGGCAGGAATGGGACCGCTGACCATACAGACACAGGCATACTCATCGACTACTTCCGCGGTCTTGCCCAGGCAGGCGAATATCTCCGGTCTCTTTCTCTTTCCGGAAACGATTGCAGCTGCACTGACATCACCTCCTTTTCGCGCCAGAGGCCCCGGCCTCAGCCGTGGGGAGGAAGTCAATTCGATCTTATTCCCGGGCTGAGCGTCGCCCGGCCGCCGTACAGGTCCTCCTCCAGCGCATAAGAGCTTCGCATAAGATTCCTCTCCCGGAAGGATTTACCTCCCGTCTGCCGAATAATCCCATGAGGTGAAACGTGCTCCATGGATCGCGAGTGCATGACCGGATTCGCGGAGTTCCTCCGGGGCCGGGACGCGAGCTCGGCCACCGTCGATTCCTACCTCCGGGACCTTGAGAAATTTGCCCGGTGGTATCTGGGGACCTACGGCTCGGATCCCGAGCCCGCATCCGTCGGGCCGCTCGACATAGCCGAGTTCAAGCGCTCCCTCATGAACCGGGGCCAGAGGTCGGCCACGATAAACCGGGCCCTGGCTTCCCTCTCGGCATTTTTCAGGTGGGCAAAAGACGAGGGCCTGGCTTCCGGGGACCCCACCGAAGGAGTGAAGAAGCTGAAGGAAGTAAGGCTTTCCCCGAGGTCCCTGGGGAGGAAGGAGCAGATGGCCCTGATGCGGGCGACCCAGGCGGCCGGCCGGGTGCGGGACGTGGCCGTCATGACCCTGCTTCTCCACACCGGCCTCCGGGTGTCGGAGGTGTGCGGGCTTAACCTCGAAGACGTGCATCTCGGTGAGAGGTCGGGTGAGGTGACCGTCAGGTTCGGGAAGGGCGCTAAAAGAAGAACTGTTCCTCTCAATTCCTCGGCCAGGAGGGCGCTGAGAGCCTGGCTCTCCGAGCGCGGGGAGGCCCCGGGGCCTCTCTTTTTGAGCCAGAAAGGCGGAAGGCTCTCCCGCCGGGCGGTGGAGTACCTGCTGTCGGCCTGCGCCGCCCGGGCAAGGCTCGAAAACGTTACCCCGCACGTGCTGCGGCACACCTTCTGCAAGAACCTGGTTGACTCCGGCGAAAGCCTTGATAGGGTCGCGGTCCTAGCCGGTCACGCCAGCCTGAACACAACTGCCAGATATACGAGGCCCACTGTGAAAGACCTAAGAAAAGCCGTGGACCGGCTGGCGTGGGAGTAAGGGGGTTTGAGGATGACAAAGAAAGCGCCGAAAGAGCCTGTAGTTCCCATCGTGGACCGCTTCGAGGGTGACTGGGCAGTCATCGAGTACGGGCGGCGGAGGTTTAACTTTCCGAGGGAACTTCTGCCGCCGGGTGCAAAAGAGGGAGACGTATTGCGCTTTTCGGTCTCGGTCGACCCGGAGGCTACTGACAGGCGGCAAAGAGAAATACAGAAACTTATGGATCTGGTTTTCGAGGACGACAGCTAGTGTCGTTCTGGGGCAGTATAATTGACCCGGAGACCAACTAATTTTGCCAGTTGGAGGCACAATAGCGGTGCAAGTTCTTGCTGTTCTCTTTTTTCTAACGACAATAGTCCTGCTTACCCTTGCCGGATATTCGCTGGTTAAGAAGACGGGCCGGGCAAAGAGATTTGGCCTGGAGGCACTTGCCGCCTTTATTCTGTTCGTGGTTTTTGCCGTTGCTTCGGGGCCATCCCAGCCGACTCAACCGGGGAGCGCCACATCAGGCGAGAGCGAGCCCGTGGCCCAGGCCCCGCCAGCGGCTCCGGCCCAGCCTCCAGTGCAACCGGCCCAACCGCCCGCCGAGACGCCGGGGCCTGCCCCGGAAGGTAAGCTTCAGGTCTATTTCCTGGATGTTGGGCAGGCCGACTCGATCCTGGTGAAGTTCCCGGGCGGCCAGACCATGCTTGTAGACGCCGGCAATAACGACGACGGCCCCGGCATCGTGTCCTATCTCAAACAGCAAGGCGTAAAGAAGATCGATTATCTTGTGGCCACGCACCCGCACTCCGACCATCTCGGTGGCATGGACACGGTCATCAATGCCTTCCCCATCGGTAAGGTATACATGCCGAAAGTCGCCCACACCACCAAAACCTACGAGGATGTCCTCCGGGCCATCCAGGCAAACGGCCTGAAGGTGACCGCCGCCAGAGCCGGAGTGTCCGTACTCCAGGACGGGGCCCTCTCGGTGTCGCTGGTGGCCCCGTGCGGCTCCGGCTATGAAGACCTTAACGACTGGTCGGCGGTGGTAAAGATCAAGTTCGGTTCCACGGCCTTCCTTCTCGCCGGGGATGCCAGGGGACCTTCCGAATCCGAGATGCTTACCTCCGGGGCCGACCTCAAGGCCGACGTGCTGAAGGTTGGCCACCACGGCAGCAGGCACTCCACCACCAGCGCGTTCTTAAAGGCAGTCTCGCCGAAGTATGCCGTCATCTCGGTGGGGGCCGGAAACCCCTACGGCCATCCGGCCCCGGAGACGCTGGCGAAGCTGGAAGGGGCGGGAATTCAGGTTTTCAGGACTGACCGTGATGGCACTATACTTGCCGAAAGCGACGGGAAAACCGTAACCGTAAAGAAGCTCGGGACCAGCATCCAGCCAAGAGCCCCCAACAGCGGGGCAGTAGCGGCTCCGGTTCCGGGAGTAAAAAGCGGCGAGTACATAGGCAACAGGAACTCCAAGATATTCCACCGGCCCACGTGCACAAGTCTTCCGGAGCCCCAGAACCGGGTTATATTTACGAGCAGGGAGGAAGCAATAAAGGCTGGGTACAGGCTGTGCAAGAGGTGCAGGCCGTAGCTGGTAGCTGCCAGGATTAGATGTCTCGAGGCGGGTTGATAGTTCCGCTTTGCGGGGCAGGCAGAAGAGGGGCTTGCCTGGTCTAGAAAAGCCTCTGCTGGCGCAGGTGTATATGGATACGGGGTTCGCCGAAGTGGCGGCCAGTTTTATACTCACCAGGCAATAGCAGAAGCCTAAAGTCGGCTGTAACAAGCAGGTCAAGAAAGACTTGGCTGGTCAGAATGGCGAAACTCAGACGGCATTGAGCACCCTGGACAGGCTCTTGAGCTATCCCCAGGCGTAGACCTAAAGAAACTTTAAGGTAGCCAGAACATGCGGTGGCCGAGGGCTGGAGAGATCCTAAGACTTGATCGGGAATAAGCGGTTTTTTCATCTTGCGGGTAAAGCAGTGGGCAGGAGGCCTCTGGTGGCAAAAAAGAGAGGTTTGCCCGGCTTTACCTTAGAAAGCAGGAAGCATTCTTTAAGGTCTACCGCTTGGGCCTTTGAGTTTTTCGGTGGTATGCCCAAGAGGGCAAGCCATGGTAATTTGGCGACAGCGGTTCAAGAAGGTGCTTGGTGGCAGTACTTCGGAGAAGCGATGGTAAGGTTAGTCCCGATACATCACGGCACGGCTTGAAGGAATTGGTAGGGACAGGCATGAAAGTACTACGAGGACAGGGGGAAGGCCAGTATTATACCTTTCAAAGCGAGTGGACCGAAATGTTTAAAGCAGAATTGTTTTACGAGTGGAATGGAGAATTACTTCCCCTGCCCGAATGGTGCGGCTTTTTTTTCAGGCTAGGTAGTATTGCGGCAGCGGCGAGGGATCCGGGAAAACGTTTGGTGGTAGCACTTTCTGTACCAACAAGGGCTTATGCCGCCTGTTTTGTGGCAGCAGGTACGGTGATTGCCAGAGCACCGTTGCCGGTAAGAGACCTGCCCGAACCGGACGAACATTTTGATAGATTGTGCCGTTTGAAGATTGGAACCCCACTGGTGTATAGAAAAGGCAACAGGAAGTTTAAAGGAATTTTTGCCGGAGTTACTGCCCTAAATAACGGCGAAACAAGGATTAAAGTCCAAATTGCAAACAAGGAAGGAGGCAATTTAACCGAGTTATTAAACAAAGAGATGTCTCTAGCAGTATCGATTGCAACTATTGATGATATAAAACTGCCAAAAAAGCAAGCTGGCCGGAAAATAGTTAGGAGGAAAAGTTTTCTTGACAGCATACTTGGCAAGGTCGACTCTTGCGGATTTACTGTTACTTCCCGTATGGAGTGCGCTATACTCGGGCCTGTTGGTGTTCTCAGGCGCGAAGTGACAGAAACCAGGCTGTCAATTCGTGGCCCCGGAGGTTTTGCAAGAGGAACTCTTCAAGACATTTTGCGGGTACGACGGTTCTTGTCTGAAGGCAAGGCATTCAGAACTGAAATTTATCCTGCCAGCAGGAACATGCCACCCAGACTAGAAAAGGGCTCTGATCCTTGCGTAGTAATCTTTGACGGTGCCGCTGGTTTCTTAAAGTGGCGCGATAACTGGCGTATTTCTAACTGGATTGTACTGCTTGACCGTACCGGGCCTAATTTCAGGGAAGCCGTAGAAATAGTGAACCAGGAGTTTATCAAGAACCGCATCGGCAACTGCCCGGAGCTGGATATCCCGCCTGTCCCACGTGGTATAGAAATCATTGTTTATGAGGAGGGACGTCGATGAGATACCTTACCCTCCTGGAAGCAAGCAGGATATACACGTGCAGCAGTAGGTTCAAGATGGCTCGGCACGTAGTTAAACACCCTGAACTACATGGCTTTTGCATTACTTTGCGCAACTTTGAGCGCATGCTGGGGGAAGAGGCTAAGGACATTTTCTGGAGAGCCCTACTCCAGCGACTACGGCGGTATAGGTTTGAGGTATGTGCAGCGCCGCTCCCGTTCAACCACCCTGCGGTCTATACCGCCAAACTCATGGATCTCTTAAATAGAGCTGTTTCAGAATGCAGGATGATATACCCTAGTTTTTTACACCCATTGCAAGACCTCGCTACTCGTATTAAAAGGCTTGCAGAAAGCGGCGCAAACCCCCTCCTAGAGTTCCTGGACGGTTTTTGCGCGAAGAGTCATAGCGAAGAGACTGCTTTACTGCTGAGAGAGCCCCGTTTAATTCCCTTTACAGAAAAAACACTCAGTGAGAACACCGTACTCCGCAACCTTAGCTTGGTTAACGCACACCAGTTGAGAGGGGAAGCTCGCTACGACCGGATTATAACAATAGGCCCGGTACGCTGGTTCCCTGAGTATGTTCTTGGCGCACCACGTGCCACGGAGATCCACATTGTTTGTTACAGGTGGATTATGGACAAGTGGGAGCCCCAGTCAGTCTTTGTCAGTCACTATAGTAGCGATTATGGAGAGAAGGTGTCCCAGCGCAATTATAAAGGTGGCATTGGTAAGACCGCTATTGAGCCGGAAACCCTGTCAGTTGACAGTTATCTTGATAGTGATGAACTGCTACCTAAGATCAACTGGGAGGAAATCTCTGCCAGGTTGTCTCGGGTTCCTGTAGGTGATACCGCCGGGACCAGCCAGGAAACAGTTGATGCGAAGCTATTCCTGCTAGAAGGGGGTGCCGCAGTTTTCCTTGATGAAAACGCACGGGTACTTGTAATCGACCTTGAAGAAGACGAGGACGATAACGAAACACAGGAGACACGAGTGAAAAGGATCCAGGCATCAGGTATCCAGCCTGGAATGTACATACTGCTAAGGACATCTGGCGGCGGCGAGTATATTATTCCTGTTGCGGACCGGATCCTTGATAAGCTGGCATATAGGGCCAGGCAGAGCCAGCGGCACTGGAAGGAACTCTTGCGGTCGGCTGTCTACTCGAGGGGGCTACAGGAAGTTGTTAATGCGCTTCGAGCCCTTGGCTGCACCCGGGCCAACGAGGTAAACATCCGGAACTGGATGAGCATGCGGAATATAAGGCCTCAGGCTTATCGGGACTTCGTAGCAATAATGAAATTCCTGAAACTAGAAGAGAAGATACAGGAATACTGGAAACTTGCTAGGGCCGTAGATGACGCTCATAAAAGGGCGGGCTTTTATATCCGCAAACTGCTCTTAAAGCAGGTATTAACCGCGAACCTTGACGACCTGGAGAAAACGGGAAAGATGGACTTCGAGCTGCCAGAGGCTGACGGGGGGAGCCTGACTGCGTTCAGGGTTACCGATATTTCACCTGGACAGTATACCGTACCCGTTACGAGGATCGGGCATCCGTTTGAAAGGGACGAAGACGGCAATGGCGAGAATGATTCCACCTTATCCCTCACCGGAATGCAGTAGTCCAGGAGAGCGGGAAATTTTCCGCAGGTTAAGGGACGATCCTGGAACAAAGGACTGGATAGTCCTTCATTCGCTGGATATAGCCAATCATAAAAGGCAGGTAGCCGGAGAAATTGATTTTGTAATTATAGTTCCTTTTAAGGGAGTGCTTTGCCTCGAGGTAAAGGCATGCACCGCACTCCGCCGCGAGGGCGGCCTGTGGTACTATGGAACCGACCAAAAGCCGGACCCCCGTGGTCCGTTTAAGCAGGCGTCGGAAGCTATGCACAGCCTGCGTGAGCGCCTGTCTGCGCGGAGGGCTGACCTATCCCGTGTTGTGTTCTGGTCTGCAGTCATATTTCCCTATATCAAATTCACAGCGATATCAGGTGAGTGGCATGCTTGGCAGGTGATCGACTGTAGGGCTTTCAGGTCCAGGCCCCTAAGCAGCCTGATTGAGAGTGTCCTGGATAATGCCCGGGACTTCCTGTGTGGCTGCCCAGGCGCACGGTGGTTTAATCCAGCTTTAAAAGAGCCTGATCCTGGCCAGTGCCAGTCTATAGCTGAAGCTTTAAGGTCTAACTTCGAATTTTTCGGAGACGCAAAGTTCCAGGCGAAGCGGAGGGACGACGAACTCAGGCATTATACGGAGGAGCAATACCTTGCTCTGGATGCAATGGAGGCCAATCCCCGCGTTGCATTTGTCGGGCCCGCCGGTACGGGCAAGACGTTGCTGGCTATTGAGGCATCTAGGCGTGGCCTGGTTGCAGGGCGGAGGGTCCTTTTAATCTGCTTTAACAGGCTACTGGGAAGGTGGCTTGAAGCACAAACCTCGAATATGTTTCCTGGCGTTGTTGCCAGAACAATTCACCGCCACATGCTAGAGGTTTCCGGGATCATGCCAGGGAATTACCCGGCTGAGTTCTGGGAGAATGAGCTGCCGCTTCTCGCCACCGACAAACTACTGGAAGGTGCAGATGAAGAACGCCTCTTCGACGAGCTAGTAATTGATGAAGCCCAGGATATTCTAAGGGAAAACTACCTGGATTTTCTCGACCTTAACTTGAAGGGGGGCCTTTCTGCGGGGAGGTGGCGCCTCTTTGGCGACTTTGAGAAGCAAGCTATATATGGGGCTGCGAATCTTTCCCTCAACTCTTTTCTTGAAACGCGAGGTTTGAACGTGCCAGTATTCTCCCTGAGAGTAAATTGCCGCAATACCCCGCGCATCGCCTCCCTTGCCCACCTTCTGGGCGGCTTGGATCCGGCCTACAAAAAAGTCTTGCGGCCTGATGACGGGATAGATCCAGAGCTTTATTATTATGAAGGTGATAAGGAACAAGAGCAGTTACTGGCAAAAGTACTCCGAAAACTGCATCAGGAAGGTTTTGCCGGAAAGGATGTTGTTGTCCTGTCACCACTGGCGGAAGGTTCTTGTGCTGCCAGGATGACCGCTAGCCCCTGGAAGGACAGGCTACGCCCTTTCGAGACAGCGGGCAAGGGGCACATACGGTATTGCTCCATACATGCCTTTAAGGGTCTAGAAGCTCCGTGTACTGTTATAACAGACATTGAGCGGATAGCTGAACCATATGCAAGATCCCTTTTTTATACAGGGGTTACTAGGGCCTTGCACAGGCTGGCCATTTTATGCCACCAGTCAGTCAAGAAAGAAGTTATAAGTGTTTTGCTCAAACAGCCAGTGTGTTAATAACGAGGGGGCGTGTGAACTTTGCCAGATCATGTACAGAACAGGGAATTGATGGTTAAGGCCTTACGGGAGGAACTTGTCGGGCCCTCACCGCAGGGGCAGGAAATTGACTGCAATGAAGAAATAGTTTTTGATGATGTGGAGAATTTTTACAAGCCCTGGCGGCAGAAAGGAACTGGCGAAGAAATCTTGCAGCGGGACCCGCCCTGCAGGCGCTACGGTGTAGGCGTACTGTACCCGTCAGGGAGATTTTCTGAAGATGATGATCGGTACATCGGTACAAGCTCTATTGGTTCTGATTTGGAACTGGGGTACTCTGGCGGCGAGGGAGGTACTGCTGAGGGTCCGCTTACGGACGAAGGGGTTAGGTGTCTTGAGGAGATTGCCAGCAGGGTTGATACGGGCGGCGAGAGCCCTGACCCTGATGATTTTGATCTTTCATCAGCGAACAAATACAGGCCGGGCAGCATGAGTGTGAGTTTTTTTGCCGAGTTTCCTCCGGGATCTTCTCTTGTAGTGGAAGTACCTACCTTTGATGCCAGGAGAGGCTGCCCTGTAAATGGACGCTATCGCAGGAAAATAGTAAAGGTTGCGGGCCAGGAGCGCACCTGGTGGCTGCGCAGCCCAGTTTATATCAGAGCGGAATTTGCTGCTCGTGACATATGCTCCGCCAGTGGGTCAAGAGTGCCTTCATACAGTTATAAGGCCCTGAACCTTGACGGCATGGACATTCACGTAGAGGTCTTCTCAAGGCAGTATGGTCCTGGCAGCGGGCGGCTTGTCACTGTATGCCTGGTCAACCGCAAGGAGGCAGCAGTGTTAAAAGACGAAGACTGCCTTTTCCAGGCTTTTTTCAGAGCAACTGTGGTTTCGCCTGATGGTAGGGCATGTATAATGCCTTATCCAGGGCCGCTCATGGAAAAGATGGATAGCGAGGAGCAGTCGCTGGCACTTCTGTACCGCCACTCGGAAACTTTCGCGGTCGGCCATGGCTGCGCGGCTGACTGGGATGCGGCAGACGGGGCGGGGAAGGTTATGTGGGTAAGCGCAGAATGCCTTCCTGTCTTCGAAACCCCTAGCATCACCCCTGATATTACCAGCGATGATGGTACCCCCGTGGAAATACCAATGGCGACCCTTGCAGGTCTTGTCGAAGGTGATGACGGCTTTAGTGCCCTTTCAGAGCTTGCGGGTCTTTATGAAAAATGGATTCAGGAAAGGGAGGACGAGATCCCGCTGCTTGAAGCCCGTTACCAACCGACAGCAAGGCGTCATATGAAGGAGTGCAGGCGGTGCCTAGACAGGATGCGGGACGGTCTGGATTATCTTCAGAAGGATCCTTTAGCGAAGCGGGCTTTCCAGCTCGCAAACTATGCCATCCTTCTCCAGCAGGCCAGAAGCCACCGCGAACCGCGCTGGGCGCGGTATGATCAGAAAGAGAAGCGAATCAAATTCTCAGAGCCTTATACGCCCCCCGGTGATTTAAGCCTAGGGACAGGCAAAGGGAAGTGGCGTGCGTTCCAGGCCGCGTTCTTGCTGATGGCAGCCCGTTCTGCTGTTGAAAGTGATGCGCAGGACCGCAGGACTGTAGACCTAATCTGGTTCCCTACCGGCGGTGGCAAAACAGAGGCTTACTTGGGACTGGCTGCGTTTGCGATTTTCATGCGCCGCCTCAGAAACAGACAGGATAATGGGGTCCATGTACTGATGCGCTACACGCTCCGCCTCCTTACAGCGCAACAGTTCCTGCGCGCTGCGGGATTGGTTTGCGCAATGGAGTACCTCCGGAGGAAATATCCCGGTGAACTTGGAGAAGCAGAATTCTCAATAGGTTTGTGGCTTGGCTCTGATACTACCCCGAACGATAGAACTGATGCCATTGATACGCTGAAAGGACTGATAAGGGGGGACAGAACTGCCAGAAACAAGTTTGTACTGAGCCGGTGCCCATGGTGCGGCGCCCAGATCGGTCCAGTAAAAAACATAAAGTACAGCGGCAAAAATGGCAAGAGACCCCAAAGGGCAATTGGCGTTTTGGGATATCGGATTTCGGGCGGTACTGTGGTGCTTGCATGCTCCGATGATAGGTGCGAATTTTCTGGCGGGCTGCCTGTTTATGTTATCGATGAAGATATCTATGAGAGGAAACCTTCCCTCGTAATTGGTACGGTGGACAAGTTCGCGATGCTAGCGTGGCGCCCCGAGGCAAGAGCAATTTTTGGTATAGGCGTAGAGGGGGACAGGGAAAGTTCGCCGCCCGGGCTGATCATTCAGGATGAGCTGCACTTGGTTTCAGGACCGCTTGGCTCAATGGCAGGCCTTTATGAAACAGCGATTGAAGAGCTTTGTACTGACCGCCGGGGAGCTAAATCGGTAGTTCCGAAAATAGTTTGCTCAACTGCAACTATCAGGCGTTATTCTGAACAGGTGAAAGCACTGTACGGGCGCAAGGATACAGCACTTTTCCCGCCACCCGGTCTGGACGCCGGGGATTCGTTCTTTGGTCGGTACGCCAGGAAGCCTGACGGGTCATTATGCCCGGGAAGGATGTATGTCGGAGTTCACGCACCGGGACTGGGATCTATGCAAACTGTCCAGGTGCGCACTTTTGCAGCCCTTCTCCAAACCCCCGTCCAGCTATCCGCTATTGAGCGTGACCCGTGGTGGACCTTGGTGGTTTTCTTTAACAGCCTGAGGGAGCTGGGGACAACTTTATCCCTATTCCAGTCCGACATCCCGGACTATTTAACAGTGCTTAGAAACCGGATGGGTTTAAGGCCAGATGAGGTTCGCCGTTTATTCCATATCAAAGAATTAACGGGCCGGCTGCGGGAGGATGAGATACCCGAGGCAATATCGGCCCTTGAAATAGGCTGTACAAGTTCGGCAGGCCACCCGGTTGATGCCTGCCTTGCCTCCAACATTATAGAGGTCGGTATTGATATTGACAGGCTTTCACTGATGGCAGTAGTGGGCCAGCCCAAAACCACCTCCCAGTACATCCAGGTGACCGGGCGGGTAGGGCGGAAATGGTGGGAGCGCCCAGGGCTGGTAGTTACACTCTACAGTGCGTCAAAGCCTCGTGACCGATCACATTTTGAAAAATTCCGCAGTTACCATGAGCGCCTGTATGCCCAGGTTGAGCCCACCAGCGTTACACCCTTTTCCCCGCCGGTGCTAGACCGGGCGTTACATGCCGTGATGGTCGCCTATGTCCGGCAGGCCGGAAATAGCAGCGCCGCAGCGAGTCCCTATCCGTATCCGGGCGAGCTAATCGAACAATTGCGGCAGATCTTGTTGCCCCGTGTACAAGTTGTAGACCCTGAGGAAGTAGCTAACTTCGGACGGGTTTTTGAGAAACGCGCAAGAGAATGGCGGCAATGGGAACGAACCCGCTGGCACGGCGTTACCCGGGACAGCGATATACCCCAGCTGAGAGTGGCCGGTGATTATGTAACCCGGGAGCGGGCGCGTATTTCCTGGCCCACACAAATGTCCATGCGTAACGTAGATGCACAATGTCAGGCAGAGATAACCAGGCTATATTTGGCAGGAGAAGGTGAAAACAATGCCTAAGGGGCCAATCCGCCGTACGCAACTGATAGCCCCTTTCGGGGTTGGTGCAATGGTGGTTGCAAGAGACGGAACATCTTTGATTTGCGGGGGGCTGGACCACTGGTACGAGCATGAGGATAGCGACGGCGATTCACGCAAGCTAGACCTGGATGAGTTCAGGGTGGAGGAATGGCGTTTGCAGAGGCAGCTTAGGGTGGACCATTTCCGCCTGCCGCCCGACTTTAGAACTAAAAGACGTGGCGAGCGCATCCCGAACTGCTACCTTACCGTACCTTTCTTGCGCTTTCCCCAGTGGCATTTCTGCCCATCCTGTAATTATTTGTTTAAGTTGCCCCTATCGGCGAGAGGAAGACAAAAATGCAGCAAGTGCGAGGAAAAGGGGAAGATAAGGTACCTGGTACAAGTCCCGTTTGTGGCAATGTGCGAATACGGGCACATTCAGGATTTCCCGTGGCGGGAATGGGTACACGAATCGGAAAACCCAGAATGCGGCAAAGACATGCGCCTCGTTGCTACCGGCGGGGCTACTTTGGCCGGGCAACTCGTCAAATGTGAATGCGGTGCGAAGCGTTCCCTTGCCCAAATCACAGCTGCTGATCCGGATGGGACTAGTTTTCTTAGTAAGAATTTAAATAAGGACAAGTCAAAAGTTTTCTACTGCCAGGGGAAAAAACCGTGGCTTGGTACAGAGGAAGGCGAGCCTTGCCCCGGGCATTTGCGGGGCTCGCTGCGCAGTGCATCCAATGTCTATTTTGCGCAGGTACGGAGTTCCATCTACCTGCCCCGGGGCACTGAGGCTGCGCCTCCGGAACTAGTTTCCCTGCTGGAAGAACCGCCACTCTCAACGCTTATCAGACTGTTAACTGGGGCCGGTTCAAGTATTGGGCCGGACATTCTGCGCTCACAGCACCGCGAGCTTATGCAACCTTTCACGGATTTGCAAATTGAATCTGCCTTGAGTGTAGTCTTAACAGGGCCAGGTGAAAGCATGGAAACAGGTGCTTGCTTGGATGACGATGACCGGGAAACCGCTTTTCGCCGGGCAGAGTTTAATGTCTTGAGGACAGCCCGGGATGAGGAGATGCTCCGGATCAGGGCGGCAAACCTTGCAAGTTATGATAAGGATGTCATCCACTATTTTTCCCGGATCATGCTTGTGGATAAGCTAAGGGAGACACGGGTTCTTGCAGGCTTTACGCGCGTTTACGCTCAAAACAGCCAGACGCCGGAGGAACTGCGCGCCCTGATGTGGCGTTCTGTGCCGGCAGGAAAAGACGCCTGGCTTCCGGCCTGTATTGTCTACGGTGAGGGCATTTTTTTTGAACTGGAGGAAACGCGGCTGCAGGAATGGGAACGTCGCGACGATGTAATCAGGCGTGTTAGGCCCTTGGCCGAGCGCTACCGGCGGATTCAGGAGGAAAGGCGGTTGCAGGAAAGGCCTCTTGTTCCACGCTTTATTCTTTTGCATACCTTAGCTCATTTGCTGATGAACAGGCTAACATTTGAATGCGGGTATAGTTCGGCTTCCCTCAGGGAACGGCTTTATGTCTCATGTAATCCTGAAGCGCCAATGGCCGGTGTTCTTATCTATACAGCAGCAGGAGATGCGGAGGGAACTATGGGTGGCCTGGTCCGTATGGGCAAGGCAGGTTATTTTGAACCATTAGTTCGCAGGGCGCTGGAAGGTGCTCGCTGGTGCTCCGCAGACCCGGTTTGCATGGAAATGGGCACCAGTGGCGGGCAAGGACCGGATTCTTGCAATCTAGCGGCATGCCATAACTGCGCACTTGTTCCGGAAACTGCCTGTGAGGAATTCAACCGTTTCCTGGACAGAGCTCTGGTGGTTGGTAGCGTAGATAACCCGGGCCTGGGCTTCTTTTCCTAATGCATAGATACAGAGATTGCCCCAGTTGTATCCTATTTTTTCGAAACATCGCTCTTTGACCTTTACTGGGCGGTGGAGCATTACAGCCTAAAAGCACTGGAGCATGGAGTTTGTTAGGTCATGGACGCTGCTGAAAAGCGTTGTTGCGTGGTAAATTGGCCAGATCCCTATCAGGCCTCTAACGCTTTGAGCTGAAATTGGATCGCTGAAAACAGCAGGATTTCCGTGCTAGTGTCGTAGAATTATCCAGCACAAATTACGTCATGCGAGTAAGGGGGAAAGCGGTGGCTCAGGGCGTGGTAGCAAGTAGTCTCCGTTTGATACGAGAGTTAGCAGCAATCCCTGCAGGAGAGGTTCCTCTACTTTCTTTCTTTACTGGGGCTGGCTTTCTTGATATCGGCTTTATGCAAGCAGGGTTTAAGGTCATATGGTGTAACGAGCGGGACCATTCTTTTGTGCAGGGCTATGAATACGGGATGGCCTCTTTGACGGGGAACAATCCCTGTAGAGTTAACACCGGGTCGATTGCTGCTTTGGATGCTAAGCAGATTGCCGCTGAGGCGTTTGGCAATACTCCTCGCCCTGCACTTTTTGGCATTATCGGAGGGCCCCCGTGCGTGGACTTTTCGGTAGGTGGGAAAAATAGGGGAGAAAAAGGCGAACACGGTAGGCTTTCCGAGATTTACGTGGACAAGATCCTCGACTTGCAACCCTCGTTTTTTCTGTTTGAAAATGTACCGGGGCTGGTCCGTACGGCTAAACACAGGAAGTTTCTTAACAAGCTCATGAAGCGACTTTCAGCGCACTATATAATTGACCACCGGGTTCTTAATGCCCTGGATTACGGTGTACCTCAGGACAGAGAACGCCTGTTTGTAGTGGGTTTTCACATAAAGTGGCTGAATGAGCACCTGGGACTGAGTTTTCCTTACGCGAGGGAAGGTTGGTTCCCTTGGCCTGAGCCAATATACCCCAATGCGAAGTTCCGGTACCCGTGGCCCGGGCAGTCGCCGTTCGGCAGTGAACCAAAGAAGCCCGATGGCATTCCTGACGATTTGGTAGTTGGGCCGTTAATTTGTAACACTGAAGAGATTGCGCGCCTCCCAAACGGCCTTGAGGGCTTCAAGCCCTATAGCAAGAAGTTCTACTTAATTCCGGAGGGTGATGTTTCAAGAATTAGCTTCAAGCGCCTGCACCGGTGGCGCTATAGCCCCACCGCTGCTTACGGGAATAATGAAGTGCACCTCCACCCGGCTCTGCCTCGCAGGTTAACAGTACGGGAGGCTATGCGGATCCAAACGGTTCCTGATACCTACGCTCTACCGGCTGGGTTATCCCTTTCGGACAAGTTCAAAATGGTCGGCAACGGGGTACCTGTTCAGCTAGCACAGGCTGTTGCGCTTTCCTTCATGAAGGTTATTAGGGGTGAGCAAAACGAATCCGTTTGACCTGTCTCTCGTCCATAAGTTCAAATTGCAGTCGTTTCACGACGGCTATACTTACCTAAAATGTGGCGTTTCCTTTAGGTTTGGGAACGCGTGTTGCCCAACGGATTACTTTCCAGAAAAGCTACCCACTTATTTCACGATGGTTAAGGTTAGTGTAAATCGGCTATCGGTGCCCGGAGGGTCAGGTGCCGGCAAAAAATGAAATCTTGTTTGCAGAAAGCTAACATGGGGCGTGAAGGTGTGACAGTATCAGATTTCCAGCAATTGGTACTACGTTGGTTCCAGTCAAATGGTCGTGCATTTCCGTGGCGGCATGACGTGGAGCCTGTAATAGGACTGCTTACGGAATTATTACTCCGGAAGACGACGGCCGAGCAAGTCAGCAAAGCTTATTTGAACTTAGTTACTAACTTAAAAACATTTTCGACCTTGAGACAGTGCCCGGGAGAACTACGCGTAGCGTTAAGGCCGCTCGGGTTATACAAACAGCGCTTAATTGCGGTCGAACAAATTGTAAACTTCTTGAATACTAGGCACAGTGGCAGGCTGCCATCGGGGGTAGATCAACTTTTGGAAATTCCTCACGTGGGGCCCTACATAGCTAATGCGACAAGGTGCTTTTATCTAAATCAGCCAGCACCGATTGTAGACGTTAACGTGGCCAGGTTGCTGGGGCGCTTTTTTGGAGTTTCAGGTAATACCTCAAACCCTATAAGAACGAGGATCTACTGGTTGCTTGCAGCTGCGTTGGTACCAAGACAGCGTGCGAAAGAGTATAACTGGGGTTTGCTAGATTTGGGAGCGCTTGTCTGTACACCACGACAACCGAAGTGCCCTAGCTGCCCTCTCAACATAGGCTGTTCCTACAACAAACATTTCTGTAACTGGCGCGGTTTAGGTAATTCCGAACTGCTTGAGGTGCAGGCATTGTACTGGAAAGCAAGTGAAGTTCCGACCCGACTTACGGAATTAGCCGGCTTGAGGCGTGTCCCTAGGGTTGAGAGTACTCGCAAATTACTTGCAAACTATGCTATAAATCTTGCAGTAACTGACACAGTTTATGAGTTGGATTTGAGGCGGTTTTCACTACAACATTACTGTGATACGAGCCTGAGGGATAAAGTGAACTGGGTCTGTGGGTACTGATTGCCCCCGAGATGGTAAGCAAGCAGTATAAGCTTTTTGAGCAACAGCGAGCGTTGACCCGAAACAAATGTGGTTTGCTGGCAATCAGAGCGTTGAGCCGGAAAGGTTTACGACTTTTGAGAGAGGGGGAGGCACCGAATTTTGATCCCTTTGGGTACAGATCAGCTCATGGATCATCCTCCAGCCAACGCCTACGGCAGAGAAGTGCTAGTTTACGTAGTACGCCAGGGCCCGGGCCAAAATGGTCTCCGTCTCACCTGGTGCTCGCCTCCACCCTGCTCAGTGCCATTGTGCCGGGGGCCGCACAACGTTGATACCACAGTCTGGTACACGGTACCTATGATACCGGCCAACGGAGCCAGGGTAGCGGGGAAGGGAAGCATAAGTCTTGCGGGCGCTGCAAGGGAGTACTCTGGCCGCGTCCGTTCAGAGCGTTGGCCCGTCTGGCTTTACTGGGGTGAATGGGGAAAAGGCGCGGGGATTTCGTCCTGCGCCCTATGTTTCAGGTAATTGCGTCTTCCCGGTAGAGAGTTCCTCCCACTTCGGATACCACACTGGTTAAGGCAGACTTATAAGTCAAATTCAACTCTGCATCAAAATCATACTTGACATCAGCATTTGGCTGAATATAATCAAGAATGGAAGCACTTTCCGGTGAACAGGTAACCGGGCGGAGTTTTGAGGCTGGGGAGGATAGTGGAGTGGTTGAGGTACAAAAGGCGGGCATTGAAAGTCCGGTTCTGAGGCTGAGGAAACAGGCAGGCATCACCCAGCGGGAGCTTGCTGCTGCTGCTGACGTGCACCCATCGATTGTGGCTGGCCTCGAGGCCGGCGTAGTGGCTATTGAAGAAGATGCGGAAATTCGAGGTAAAGTAGATGAACTGTTTACCAAGCTGTCCGAATGGTCGGATCTGGACAAGAATGAGCTGTTGCGGCAGCAGATTGAGTTCAATCGGGCAGTGGCCAGGGAATTAGCGGAAAGGTTCGCTGAGAAAATGAAAGAATTCGTGGCCGAGGCGCTGCGCCGGGGAGCGTACGAAGATTATTTTGGCCCCCAACCGCTGACCGACGAAATAGTGGAAGTGCTCAGAGATTGCTTAGACGATCCTGCGGAAAGCCCGGTCAGGATACTGCGGGAGTATGCCCAAATATCGCAAAGGCAGCTTGCCATAGCAGCAGGTGTATCGCAAACCGCTGTGGCCCGGATAGAGGCGGGTGAATTGGGCCTTGGCGACCCGGATTCTGACTTCGATGGCTGGTATGATTTTTTGGGTAACAGCGTCATGGTTGGGGAGAAGCTTCTCCGCTTTCTCGTGGATGCACTTGCTTCAGAGTGCAATGATAAGAAGGTGAAGGAGAAGCTGGCCCTGTACATCCATAGTGCGCAGGAGGTATTCCGGGAAGGATTCTCCGAACGGGCAAAGGCCAAAGTCATAGAAGCCATGTCGAAGCTGAAAACTTTGGGCAAAGACGGCAAGAAGATCGGTGCCGGAAAGCCTGAATAGGCTGCGGCTGCGGGCTCCGCGGCCCAGATGGAGTATACGGGGAGGGTAATCCGTGGCACCGGTTGGTTTATGCGCATTTCCTCAGGCAGCGCGGCTTTTTGAGGCCTTTTACAGTGGGTCGGGCGTGCTCGGGAAGAAAAGGGAAGACATGCCTGAATACTTTCACCTCAGCCGGGTTCCGTTAAAAGATCGGGTTAATGTGCTGACGATCGCAGCGGCTCTGGATTATCAGACCGATGCCGACCGCCTGTGGCAGGCGGCGGTGGAAACGTACCTGGATCCCGAAACTAGGTGGCTGTTTGACATGACCCAAGTGGCCCGGCATGACGTTGAGGATGTCTATGGAGCGATGTCCGCTCACGGGTTCACCGGGCGCTATCCGAATAACAACGCCTGGTACGTCTGGCGCCTCTGCCGCACTTTCGCCCACCGTTACGGCGGAAGCCCCGTCGGTCTCCTGGAGGAGTACGGTTACGACGCCCGGCTGATCCACGGTCGCGGAAAAAGGCTCGGGGATCTGCCCGGGCTCTCACCGGCGGAAAGATCCTGCCTTTCTGGCTGCGGATTCTTAAGGATGTGGCCGGAATCGATCTCAGGAACATACAGGACGTTCCGCTGCCTGTAGACGTGCACACGGCCAGAGCTACCCTTCGGATAGTCTATCACAGCAACCAGCGCCCCAGTGTGCCTGCGCAGAGAGAGGAAATGGTTCAGAAGTGGTTTGTGATATGCCGCGCTCTGGACAGGCCGGAGATATACCCTCTTGCCCTGGACGAGCCGCTCTGGCTCCTGAGCCGGAACGGTTGCTCGGCAACAGACGGAGAAAGCCGCTGTGCGCGGGCAGCGGAATGCGTCGTGGCGGAGTTTTGCGTCTTCCAAGAAGTATAGCCTTCGTCTCCAACGCGGTGACCGCCTGAGGCCGCAAATTTACACCATCTAGGGGGGTATCGTGTATGGTCGTTCCAGTCGTATGTTTTGTTCCATGCTGCAGTGAGAAAAGGGATTGCGGGCGCTTTGTTGACCCGCCGTACCAGTGGCCGCCTCCGGAGCTGCAACATCTATGGGCGAAGCTGGAGACCGCCCGCCGCGGGATGGAAGACTGCATAGACAGCGGGTCGGGTTCGGTTCCCGCCCTCCACCTTTACGCCGGGCATTTCTACTCGGTACCGGGACTTAAAGAGACGGCAGAGCGCCTAATCCGTTCCGGTATGCTCCGCCTCTTTATTATCTCCGCCGGCTACGGGATACTGGACGCCTTTGAGCTGGCAAGGAAGTATGACGCCAAGATGGAAGGGCAGGTTGCCACCTACTGGCTTAACCAGGGGCTGGCAGACATGATCGCCGAGGTTTGCCTGAGGCTAGAGCCCGGCCGGGTGTACGGCTTTTTTGCCGGCACGCCTTCTTGGTCGGGAGCAGGAGCCAAGTACCGCTACTTCTTCACCGCCGGGCTGCGCAAGGCCCTGGAGCGCGGCCTGGAGCCGGAGCAGGCAGGATGCTTTTACCGCGCAGAGGGCCGGGGCGTCACAGCCATACTGCGCGGACTGGGGGGAGTGTTTTCGCGACTTTGCTTCCGCCGAGTTTGAGAAAGACTACCCTGGGATGGCTGTCGCGGGTGAGCTGAGCTACAGGGGGATACAGCTGGGATATGAAGAAATAGAAGCGGCAGGCGCTCGTGAACCCGAGGAAGCCAAGCCAAAACTGGACGCTGACTTACCATCTTCTGCAGTCAGGTATGTCGAGCAAAAGCCAGAGAAGAGTTTCCCTGTACCACGGCCCGGGCAGTCACCGGTTGCGGAGGATTTCCAGGCTGCCCTTGACCAGATCTTTGGGCGCTCCGAAGGGGATTTTGTTGAGGTTAGGTCGGGTGATCTTCACCGCCTGGTGGGCGGCTACCCTGGCCCCGGCCACCGGATGCCGGTATGCTGCCAGGTAATGCGCCGGAATATTAAACCGGGAGACGTCATTGTCAGTGAACCTCCAAAAGGTGCCGGCGCCAGCCTTGTCATAAGATATAGGTTGCCCCGCTAGGCAAAGCGGATCTTAGCATCCTTGTCCCTTCCAACACAGTGCGTAAAGCCAGCTGTCAAGGCCAGGAAGGACGCTTTCGATGAGGCTGATTTGTAAAGCCGGCCTTAGCTAGGTGTTCGAGCCTGGGACAAAGCAGCCGTTCTGGAGCATTATTCCGAAGGACTTTCCTAGTTTCTGTCGAAATTTCCACATAATAGCGAGGCATCTGTGCCTCTGGTTCCCGGTGACAGCACTGCGGTCGCCTCATGCCGGCTTAAGAAACAAGTCTTTGTTCTAAACTCATTACTCA
Organism: Clostridia bacterium; assembly: GCA_014360065.1. Classification (NCBI taxonomy): domain Bacteria; kingdom Bacillati; phylum Bacillota; class Clostridia; species Clostridia bacterium. Next base: position 21,654 of record JACIYF010000019.1, read on the forward strand.
GCTAAAGACTGATTCGTGACGGATGTCACGACCAAAGGCCGTTTCGGCCTCCCGGTGACGTGTCATGGTATGCCGGACCTTTATTTTAACGATCTCTTCTGGGGTGGTTAGGATGCTGTCAGAAGCTGTTACCGCCGCTTTTGAGAAATGCCTTGAGCGGATCAGTGAAGAATACAAAAACTTACAACAACAGGTACCACTGCACCCCGGTGTAGTCTTAAATACCTGGATCGATAACCTGGCCCCAGTGGTAGCGGCCCGAACTGAAGCCTCTCCCGAGTTTGAGCAACTCGTAAAAGCCTTGAACGGCGATAAGTGCAGGGTAACGCCATCCAGCCTTGCAGTAGCCGATTTCTTGAAGCTCAGTGGAGCCTACTTCGACCTTCATGCTGCGTGTCGCCAGCCTGACATCCATAAGAAACTAACAGGTCTGCTGGACGAGAACCTTTCCCGTCCGCGTACGATCCATACTCGTTACCTTATCTGCCTCCCTTGGGTGAGTGCAAACATAAAACTCCCGGTGGAAGCCGGGTGGTTCCGCCTGCGCACGTTTGAGGCACCTGAATTGGAGGAGCGGATCAACAACCGGGTCCGGCGGGTTTTCTTCCCGCATACAGCCGTCGATCCGGCAACAATTGACCGCCTCAGTCAGGCCGTCTGGTTAGAGGTAGAAGAAGGTAAAGCGTCACCACCTGGGCTAGGGATATTGGATTATATCAATTATCTTATTTCCAACAAAAGCGGAGTTTTGCATTTTACCCCTACTGTGGCAAGAGCCCTGGGCCGGCTGGTACTCCTGAACTGGCGCACCGAAAGAGAAGTGGCAGGCTGGTGGCCGGGTTTTCCTCTCGGGCCCGTGATTGAGGTTTCGGACAACCTGTTTGAGTCGCCTACCCCTCCCACCCCGGGGGTTCTGCCCGATCTTTTTGACGAGGAAGGGTATGTGGTTGAGGAAGGTCCGGAGTGGTTTACGTGTGAAGATGTCACCGCTCTTGCAGACTACGATCATAAACTCTCAGCCCTGGAGAAATATGAGGAGACAAACGGGTTTCTTCCTAAACGAGTACTGCCATATCTCGTCAAGGCTGCCACCCTTGATGCCGAGAGAGCGGGAGAGGTAGATCAGGTGGTCAACCACGTCTTGGCGCTGGACGCCCTGTTGGGAGACTCGGAACCAGGGAGCGCTCGACGGCTTCGCACCCGCTTGGGGACACTGCTGGGATTGGATGAAGGCCAGCTCGAGGCGGTCAAAACAATTTACACTACCAGGTCCCAGTTGGTACACGGGGACCCACCCCAAGAGATTGATCCGAAGCTGTCCTGGGGAGCACGGGAGCTGGCCAGAAGGGCCGCGGTAGAGGCCCTGGAGATACTCTACCATTACCTTCTGAGCGGCGAAAAAGTCAACAAGCGGCAGTTTCTGGCACTTCTGGACGTACTCGGTATTTGCCGCAAGGAGCCTAGAACGTTGGCTCTGCTGAGGAAGTGGCCTAAATCCCACCAACCTGACATTCGATCTTAAGAGGTGGAGGCGAGGTGGGCACTCTTCCCAGCGAGTCTCCTAGCCTTGCTGATAGGGTATGTGACGGCGATGGCCTTTTTACTGAGGGAATAATAAGGGAGGGATCGAGTTGGGTATTTCGATCAAGGTAGCAGATGAAGTGTGGATTGGCTGCGCTCTGCTCCACTACGAGAACCACCATATCGAACTCCTTCGGCACGTTCGAACACGTTCCCAGGTTCAACTCGACACCGAAAAATTCACTCATTGCCTTGCGCGCCCGCGCTTCAAATTCCTGGGCTCCGCTAACTGTTGATAATGGTGGGCCACCAGCCTCATCTCTGACCTGGGGAAAATGGGCGACAGCACCTTCTGTTTCTTCCCCCGTGGCCCAACGGCGCGACAAGGCCATTCCGTTTCTCGAGGACCAGTGTCCGCCCACTCTCGGTACCACTCAAGCAGAAAATGGTACTGAGAGGGAATATCCGAAGCATCGGGATGGAACTTGCCTGATGCCCTGAAGGGGTGAAAGTCATCTCCTGGCCTTGGCTGTTGGAGAAGAGAGACAGCAAGATCAGGTTCCTTGTTTTTGGCAATGACAAACGTGTACCTGAGGATTGGTTGGCAAGGTACGGTCACCTGGTGACGGATGTCCAGTTTTTCTTTCTAGACCCGCAGAATGGGGTAGTAAAGCTGAAGTAGTCTCTATCAAGGCGTGGGAGTTAGCAATTAGGCTTGCCTGGATAGCCGGGCAAACTGGATGGTATTTTGAGCAGCCGCTCCTGATGAAAAAACATAACCGAGGCACTTTTCAGCTAATAAAGGAGCGAGAAAGTGAACAGTCGACAAAAGAATTCGGAGGCAAAAGATGGACAAGATTAACCTTTACGAATTCCTTGATGGAGTCCGCGGGCGGCCATACAAAGCTTTGGTTGAGCACCATATCAAGAAACAAAAAACCAAGGAACTGCTGCATGGTTGTCTAGGAACAATTGGCCTCCTGCCGCCGAAACTCCAACCTTTTATGGAAGAATTTATTGACCATATGAACACTTACGCCTATAACAAGGCTTTCTGGGACTTAAGCTGCGATGCAGCTTTTCAGCTAATTGAGGAAGAAGCGCGGAACAAGTTACCTATTGACGACCTAATAGCTGTTGACCAACATAATAGGCTCTCCGAGTCATCCCAAGAACTGTTGTTCAATATCTTTCAAATTGTTACCTTGAGTTATGCCTATTCAGCGTCTGACCAGCCTCAGATGCGCAGGTTTATTGGAATCAAGAAAGGGTTCTTTGGTTAGCCGGGGCCTACCAAGCATAAGGAAGAGATAAAAGGTAGAGTAGCAAAACGTCATGCGTTGGGCCGTGGTTTCTCTGGCCATCGTTTGCATCAGTGACGAGCTAAATTGCGGCCTGTCACAAGGTTCCGGTTCTGGCGACGACAACATGTTATTGGCAACTGAATATTTCATCAGGACACCGGAAGCGTAGCCTGCCAGTTGAAGTAAAACTGTAACGGCAGTTCTGGAATGGTCTGAGATTAGGATGCCAGTATGGGGGCAAAGTATAGTCTCTGGCGTTTTGTCCTTTTAGATTGCCGAACGGAAACGAGTACATGCCTGGGTGGGTAGCTTTCGAAGTCTTTGCCCTGCTTGCAATATAATAACTGCGGCCTTACTGCCAGTCCTTGATGTTTAAGCCTGCGCTCCTGGTGGTGTTCGTTCTTGCTACCTCTCTTTGCCTCCAGGCAAACCCTGCGCTGGCAGTAACGAAAACCGTGGCGTAGTGGCTGCATGCGATGGTGTTTGCTGTATCATGTTGCTGGTGCAACCTAATGTACTCCGTCAGCTTTGACTTAGCGAACGTCCAGCTTGAGCTCGAAAGAAGCGGTGTTTCGCTTTCGTGGGTCTAGGGCATAACGACACTTGGTGTCGTATTGGTGTGGTAAGATTAGATTAATTGGGCAGGTGTATAAGGAGATCGAAACTGAAAAAGCAGAAGAGCCTGAACTACTGAAAATTGAGGGAGGATCGTTGAGCGGCAATAACTCGGAGGTGGTTGCATGAACGGGCATGGCCTCGTTGAGACTGCTGCGAAGGTCAGGGTGGCAAGGAGGATCGGGGCGATACCAGACAGGGGTGGTGGCGTCCTGCGCATTAGTGGAACAGGGAAGCGCTGCCAGATCGAGTACTCAGCTGGCAACGATAGTGACAAGGGGCCTGGAATCAGGGTGTTTAACTTTAACTCAAGGTGGATGACTGGGGATGAGGAAACAGATGTGATACTGATTTGTGGCTCTGTCCTTGCTGTCCTGGTGCTTCCCGCCCAGATCGCCGCAGAATTGGCATCGTTTGGGGAGAAGGCAGGTCTGACAGTGTACAGATGCTCCGAGACAACCTGGTACATTAACGAGCTGGGTACTGCAGGCAACGCTTCTCAGTACCTGAACCGCTTTGACCTCGTCACTGGCGAGAAGTACTGGCTGGCTCCTTTTATAGCTGCACCAACTACTCAGGGTTGCGCGTTTTGCGGGAAGAGCCACTTGGCCTCATTGCAGCCGATTTATCTCTTATACACAAGAACTCTTAACCAGGATTTTTGGAGCCGCTATTCTCTATTGCGAGAAATCAGCTTGGTTGAGCGCAGGCTGGAGATTGGACCGGGAGAAGAAGATATTTGCGGTGAGGTTTGTGAAGAATGTGCCTGGCTTTCCCCCGTAGAGAGGCTGGGTAGGATCCGCGCAAGAATCGAGGTCTTAAAGAGGGAGCTGTCGGCGCTGTCCGCTTACTGGGTGGGGGACAATGAAGAATTAGCCGAGGCCTTAAAGACAACAAACAAGGAGCTGGAACTGCTGGAGAAGTTGGCTGAGATCCGGGAGTGAACCGATCGTGCTGGGAATACTACCGCAGCTGATGCATAGTGAACCATCTCGCTTGGTGCTCTAACATCATATGCTTGGCGTTGGTAGAAAAGCTGGGCAGCTAACGCCGGTCAGTTGTAAAATCTCCAATCGCTTCGATACAGGCAGGGTCAGTGCTATGATATTAATTTCGGAAGCTCTCTTTGTGCTCGCCTTTTGGGTTGGCACAGTATCACTGGGTCTGATAGTCTATACCTTGCTGAAAGACAGATCAAAACTTAAACGCTGGGTTGCGGTTTTGACTGTATGCCTTGTGGTCTTTGCTGCCGCATGGCCGTCAGCAACAAGGACAGGACCAGCTGGACCATTTGGCAATATGGTGCCTTGGTCCGCCTTCGTCCCAAAGACTTCTGCCAAGTGGCAGAGCCTCCAGGTTTATATTACGAGGACGGGCCACAAATACCACAGGGCCGGATGTCGATACCTCTCCAAGAGCTGTATTCCACTGATGCTAGTACAGGCCGATCGCATGGGCTATGAGCCGTGCAGCGTGTGTAATCCCCCGAGGCTGTCCCGGTAGCTCGACAGCATTCGTATCGAAATGAAAGAGTACGGGAAAGGACCCCTCGATATCCTCTAAAAGCGATGCCCAGCTTGGACTGCTATTCTGGTATCTCCGGCCAATCTTGGTTGGAGCTTTATGTCTTTTGCGGCGCAAGGGAAGTGTCCCGGGTTTGTTTCTGCTTTGCGTCGAAGGAAAATTGTCTGCACTTGTTGAATTATTCGACATTACCTTATTCAGAAGAGCGGCCATCTCCAAATTCACGAGGAATATCTGTGATGCAGACAGGAACCGTTGCTTTCACTACACAGATGGGGCGGAATACGTCACCGACTACAAGGTGGTATCAAAAATGGAATTGGAGATTCATTTCTATTCGAAAGATACCCATGGGGCAAGCGAACAATGGATCCGGGAGATTTTAAGTAGATCAGATCTCTTCAAGGAGCTCCGCTACCTGCCCAAATATGAGGACCAGGCGTCCGTACTGGTTCGCGGGTCTTTCTGGAATCAAGAAGGTCTTTTTGGCGAAAAGGGATTTGGAGAAATACTCCTGCTTGCATGTTTTGTTTGCCGCCAACTGGTAAATTTCGGCGTCAGAGATGATATCGGCAACGCGCTTGCAGTCCTCTTACTGGACGCGGGACAGGAAATAGCAAATATTGCTGAGGGGGTCGGAGTTGCTAGAAAAGCTAATATTTTTGCTCCTGCTTTACGTGCTGAGAAGTGTGACGTGCTTTTTGATATGCTTTGCGATCGCGTTGTGGCCGCAGGTTTTGGGGCAGTTGAACTCTGCGAGTACCCTGGCCACCCGGGGCGCGTCAGGTTTCTTGCCAGCCTGGACAACAAGAGAAATTGCCTGAGGTTTACATGCAAACCCAAGGGCATCGGTTTTCTGCGCTCGGGGGACATCGCTTACTATGCGCCGACTGCTGCCATCGCTTTCCTTCGTTACCTGACGGAGAAGCAAAAAACTAATCGGGGTTACCTGTTAAAGCTGGCGGCAGCAGTCACGACATCCAGCTTGCTGTTTTTGAAAGGACGACTGCGAGTACAGAATCAGCTTGAGACCTCGATGATGGTCGCAAGTAGCACCTACTGCGCTGGTGAGGAAGAGAACCTTCTCAACGCGCGAGGAGCCTTGCAGGAATTATTGGGTCATGTCTAAGTTAAACTGCGAGGGTGGTTTTGGAACGGGCTAGGGTCAGGATGCCAGCCTGGGGTAGGTGTCCTCATGCTTTTGAATTGCCATACGGAGATGAGCCCATGCTTGGGTGGATGGCTCTCGTAGTCTTTATCCTGCTTGCAGTATACAATTCTCCTTGGTGGTGGATGGCGGTAGCGCCTGCGGTTTTGTGGAAGGCCCATCTGTGGTATTTCTACAAAGGAAGACCGTGGCGGCGCGTACATTACCCTGCAATGCGTGCCTATGCGCGTGCATGCGGTGCGGAGACGTTTCGGGCAGAACGCGAAGGCCGGGATTTTGACGTACGGTCCGCTTTGGTGGAACTGCTCAGGCTGGTAAGGCCTGCGTGGGATCCAGGTAGCATCGATTTATTCATAGAGCGGGAGTTCGACAGGTGCGCCAATTTTACGGATAGAGGGTTGATTGAGGAATACATCAGAAAAAGAGCCAGGCGGGTGGATCAAGGGGAGCTGGATGCAATCATGAGGAAAATCGCATCGGTCTTTGATTCTCGCAAAAGCTGGCTGATGGTGAGGATGGTCGTTGCCGGCCTTGTAGAGGAGCAGTACGGTGAGGCTCACCGGGCAGAATATCTTGTTGAGGTTCTTACAGGTAATGCCAATTGATGTAATCGGAAAACCGATCCCCTGTAGTGTCTTGCATGTGGGCTTGGAAGATGCCCAGCAAGCAACTCAGGAGGCATCTTACACGGGGTGGTGGAAGGACGGGATGGAAAGCAAGACCAGCACCGGTTAGTATTCGTTAAAGTAGTTCTCTGCCATTATGGCCTGGATCAATATCATCAAAGTGATTCCACTAGGCGCTACGATTCTACTTAGGATATTATTGGACTGACCAGAAGGGCCGGTTTTGCTATTATAAATCTGATCCACTTTCCAGGTCTTGTATACTGAGGAGAAGCTACCAGTATCGAGGAAAATGGAGTAGCGTCAGTAGCGTTACGCCTAGACTAGGAACACGGTGGAAAAGCAGCCGACAGAGCAGGTCCAAGGACAGAGATCGGCATTTATTCTATATTAATTGCTTAGTCCGAAGAAAGGTATGGCAGGAAAGGCGCAACGCTTGGAACGCCTCAGAATCGTCTAGAGATGCGGGAGACGGCAGGCTATTATTTACATGAGCTTTCTCCTGCTTTTTGTAATAAATGTATATTGCTGATCTTGCTCTCACTCTGTATGGCTTAAAAGCAGGTCTGCTGGTGGAAGAGAACCCGCTAGTTCGCATGCTCCTTAACCACAGTCTTGCTGCAGCTATTATATTCAAGCTCGGGTTGCTGGCCGTGTTTGTTGTTGCTGCCTCTCTGCTTCAGGGTGAACCCATGTCTTGCAGTCTCGGGAACCGCAGTAGTACTGGTTGTCTACGGCGGTATTGTACCGTGGCATGTTGCTAACTTGGCCAGCGTGTGGCTGAACCTATTTACTGTTTCGGCAGCTGCAACTATTTGATATAGCTCGCTAGTCATATAAGCCGTATAAATATAACCTGGAAATGTTATCTGCGATCCTGGCGATATCTACCTCGTTCTCAAGGACTATGTCCCAAAAAAATGCCAGAACTAGATAGACTATTCCCTTGGCGATAATGTATTTATCAAGCGGTCTTGCAAGTCCGTGGTTTTGCGAGTAGGTTATGTCCTCGACCACCCTTTCTATATATGCGTTAACAGAGTTGCGCCATTGGTTAGCGATAGTATTCGATTGGCCTATAGCTTCCCATACGATTCGCAACATAGCCTTATTTCGGGAAGCAAACTGCAGCACATCATGAATTTGGGTGTAAACGGTGCTAAAGACTTCGTCTATGGTGGATGGCGAATAATTAATGTAAAGAATTTTGTTGAGTTCTTCTAGAAGGCTGTACACTACCTGCATGAAGAGGTTTTCCTTATTCCCGAAGTAATTGTAAACGGTTCCGTAGCCAACCTTGGCCTTTTTGCTTATTAACGCAATGGTGGTGTTCTTGTATCCGCTTGCGAGTAGAACTTCTTTGGCTGCTTTCAAGATTTTGCTCTGTGTCTGAGCTGCCTTTAATTCCCTGAGTCCCTTTTCCGGTGCTGCTTTTTTCACAGCCCAACCTCCAATTTCCGAGTCTAAAATAACCTTACAACAAAACTGGAATGTATGCCAAGACTTCCTAACCCATTCTTAATACTTGACATTGAATCAAGATTGACGTAATATCATAGTTAGATTATTGCCACTCTTACGAGATAGGAGAAGAATCACACTCATCTGTGTCTGCACAAATGTTCTGCTTATAGATTGTTGTTTTTGCATACAAAAGATCCGTCTATCTCAGACAAGCTTCCAAAAACCGTATCTGTCTCTAATCTTTCGTCTGAACTCTAAGAAACCAAGGAGGATGGCTATGGAGAAAAGTGTTGTTGATCTCAAATGGAAAAGCATTGGGGAGCTTTTGGAAGAAGCCGCGGAAAGCAATGGTGATAAGCCGCTCTTCATTTACGGAAGTGAACGCATGTCATTTACTGAGACAAACCGAAAAGTCAACCGGACTGCTAACGCTTTGAGAGGCTTAGGAGTGAAGAAAGGCGATAGAGTCAGCGTAATGCTCCCGAATGGCTTTGATTTCCCGGTTGTATGGCTTGCCCTGGCAAAGCTTGGGGCAGTAATGGTTCCCACCAACGTAGGCTATCAGGAGCATGACCTGCAGTATGTTCTTGCTGACTCACAGGCGTCGTTTATGGTAATACACCAGGATTACCTTTCGGTTCTCGACAAGGTTAGGAGTAAGGTCAAAAACCTTAGGGAAGTAGTGGTGCTGGGAGACTCTGCGGGAATATACCCAACTTACAGCGAGATTATAAGCGGTGCCTCAGATGAGTTTACTGTTGCTGATGTTTCTGAGGGTGACCTTGTTAACATCCAGTATACTTCGGGCACGACTGGCTTTCCTAAAGGCTGCATGCTGACTCACCGCTACTGGCTGTTACTTGGCCAGCTCGCCAGCGAGTACGCCAAAATTAGGCCGGACGATGTCAATCTTACTGCTCAGCCTTTTTATTACATGGACCCCCAGTGGAACACCATACTATGCCTTATTGGAGGCATCCCGTTGGTGATCATGCCCAGGTTTTCCCCCTCCAGATTCTGGCAGACAGTAAAAGACAACAATGTTACCTTCTTCTACCTGCTTGGGACCATGCCGTTTTACCTGCTTAAGCAGGAGGGGAACCCGGACTTAGAAAAAAACCACCGCCTTCGGGTGGTGATCTGCTCGGGCATCCACCCGAAATTTCACCGCATTTTTGAGGAACGGTGGAATGTCCCATGGCGGGAGGCCTTCGGGATGACCGAGACAGGGGTAGACCTATTGGTTCCCATAGATGACCAGGATTCGGTCGGCAGTGGCGCCATGGGCAAGCCGGTCAGGACCAAGGAAGCGAGGGTGGTGGATGCTGAGGGCAAGGACGTCCCCGATGGGGAGATAGGTGAACTTGTAATCCGGGGCGAGCCCATGATGTTGGGCTACTGGAATAAGCCCGATGAGACAGCTATGGTTATGCGGGGAGGTTGGTTTCACACCGGCGACCTGGCCTATAGGGATCCAAAAGGCTATTTTCACTGGGCGGGACGGCTCAAAGACATGGTCCGGCGGAGCGGAGAAAACATTTCCGCAATTGAGGTCGAGGAGGTACTGGTTCAGCACGATAAGGTAAAGGCTGCTGCCGTTGTGCCGGTCCCTGACGAGCTCCGAGGCGAAGAGGTAAAGGCGTACATCGTCTTGAAGGAAGGAGAGAACAGGGAGACAGTTCCGCCTGAGGATATATTGGAGTTTGCGAGAAAAAAACTGGCCCACTTTAAGGTACCAAGGTATCTGGA
>JACIYF010000020.1 GCA_014360065.1 Clostridia bacterium
GGCAGCAATCGATCCACCGAATACCGGCTTATTCCCGGCAACGAAGGCACCGGTTCGATCTTATCCTGACCGTAGGTTACAAACAAAGGATAAATCAGATCACTTGGATTGAGTTCTGTTTCCCGCACCATCTGGCGCAAAACCGGGTTTTGCCGGAGCCGGCGCTGGCGCCGGTAGGGAAAACCAGGACTACTAAAGCTCACAGCCATCATCAGATCCCCTCCGCTCTTTCAGGCCAATCTCTTCGTCGGTAAGGTAGCAAGCCGGGTCCGACTCCCAGAAGTCCCCAGTAGCCGCCTCCGCCCGAGCACGAAAATTGCCGTTGCAGAGGAAAAGCCAACGGCACCGGCCACAGCGGCCCCGGAGACGGGGCTTACGGTCTCTCAAGCCGACCAACAGGGGGTGGTTTCCCGACCAGATCTCCCCAAACGGCTTTTGTTTGATGTTTCCTAGGGTATGGTTCATGGTAAACTGGTCGGGGTGTACATTCCCTTCCCAATCGATACAAGCAATAGCCATGCCGCTACGATTGCCACCGTTGCGGCAAAGCAAGGGCAATGCCCGCTCGGCCCGCTCGGGATAAGAAGCTTTTAGCTTGAGATAGAGGTAAACCGCGTCGGCATGATTATCTACCAACAGCACTTCCCGTTCCTGGCCGGATTGCTCGCCCTTGACCGCCCATTCCCAGATCAAGTCCACGGCCCTTCGGGTCTCGGCCGCGCTCAGATCCTGCTCTCGCAGGTGGCTACCCCGGCCCGAATACACCAAGTGATAAAAGCAGACCCGGGGAATGCCTTCCGCTTCCACCAGGGCAAAGATACCGGGCAAATCGGCATAGTTGTAGCGGGTCAGGGTAAATCGTAGCCCTACCCTCTGGCCTGCCTCCAGACAATGGCGGATGCCCTCCAGCGCCGCCGCAAATGCCCCCGGCGTTCCCCGGAAAAAGTCGTTAGTGGCTTCTAAGCCATCTAAGCTTACCCCGACATAGCCGATGCCAACTTCTTTAAATGCCTGGGCCATCTCCTCAGTGATCAAGGTACCATTGGTAGAAATGGTAACATGCAGGCCCCGGCCAACCGCATAACTGGCCAACTCCAGCAGGTCAGGCCGGGTAAGGGGTTCACCGCCAGAAAAAAGAATGACCGGTACCCGAAAGTCGGCTAGCTGATCGATGATGGCTCGGGCCTCAGCGGTATTAGGACCTGGCCAAGGCCGCATGGCTCCAGCCTCAGTCCCGGCATAGCAATGCCGGCAAGCTAAGTTGCAGCGCTGGGTTAGGTTCCATACTACTACCGGCCCCCAGCCGGGCCGGGTGCCTTGGGGATTATCTTGGGACTGGGCCTGGTAGCGGAGCCGATCGCCTAAGTCTGCTGCCCCGGCCCTCAATTCACCTTCCCCTCGCCATAATCGGTTAAGGTTCAACATGTTAAGTCAAACTCCCTTATATGCCCCAAAGCTAAGAGGGCTGCTGCAGGAATTGGAGCAAGGCGGAGACAAGGCCCTCCTCCGTATAAACTTGAGCTTGGAAATCGACCTTCAAACCCGCTGCCTTAAGGGCCGAAGCCGTGATCGGGCCAATGGCCCCCACGGCCACTTGGCCGTGTTCAAGCAGCTCAACTAAGGACGCCGGGCCATCCAAGCCCAGGGCCGCCGGTAGGTAATTCCATGCAGATGGGCTGGTAAAGGTAATAGCATGGACTCGCTTCTCTTGTAAAAGCTGCCGGGTTTGCCGCGCCAATTCCCGACGAATAGGGGTTAGCGCCGGCGCCGCTACCCGGTACAGAGGTACTTCCTCCACCCGGGCACCGGCTGCCCTAAGGTTCTCCGCCAGCACCGGCCGCCCCTCCTGGGCCCGGGCCAAGAAAACCTTCTTGCCCCTGACTCCAGCCGTAATTAACGCCTGGGCCAAGGCTTCGCTCCGGTATTCTGGCGCTACTAAATCCACGTTTAGCCCGTAATCCCTGAGCTTGGCGGCTGTGGCTGGCCCGATGGCCGCCAGCCTAATCCCTGCCAAGCGCCGGATATCCTGACCGTGGGCAGTTCGGCACCGACCGAGAAAAACTTCGACTCCATTGGCACTGGTAAAAACCAGCCAATCCTCCCCGGTTAGCTGCTCCCACAGCCGTTCAGCCGCCGGCAGGGGGTCGATTTCCACAGCCGGGAAGATCCAAGGTTCGGCTCCCAGCAAAGCCAGCCGGCGGGCCAGGCTCCAGGCTTGGTGTAAGGGGCGGGTAACCATGAGCCGGTACCCCCTAAGGGGCAAGCGGTGCCGCCAATTTAAGGCTGGCGCCAGCCGCACCACTTCACCCACCACTAATACGGCAGGATTGGCTATGCCCATGGCTTCTGCTTTTTCAGCTAGGTTGGCCAGGGTCCCCAGGGCCATTTTTTCCTCGCACCGGGTTCCCCATTGAATCAGCGCCGCCGCTACTTCTGGGCTCATGCCCGCTTGCTTGAGCCGCTCGGTAATAGCCACCAGGTTGTGCACGCCCATGAGAAACACCAGGGTCCGCGATCCGCGCGCCAATGCCTCCCAGTCGAGATCAGATGCTTTGGAGGGGTCCTCGTTGCCGGTAACTATGGTAACTGCTGAGGCCCAGTTCCGGTGGGTCACGGGAATACCGGCATAGGCAGGCACAGCCACCGCCGATGTAACTCCGGGTACGATTTCAAAAGCAATCCCGGCCGCCGCCAGCGCTTCTGCCTCCTCGCCGCCCCGGCCCAAAACCAAAGGGTCTCCGCCCTTAAGCCGGACCACCGTCTTTCCCGCTCGTGCTTCCTCCACCAGCAGGCGGTTAATCTCCTCTTGGGTGAGAGCGTGGCCGTGGGGCGACTTGCCAGCATAGACCAGCTCGGCCGTCGGATTGGCCCAGAGCAACGCTTGGGCATTGACCAGGCGGTCTAGGACAATAATTTGGGCTTCCTGCAGGCAAGCCCTAGCCTTAAGGGTCATAAGCCCCACATCGCCAGGACCAGCTCCCACCAAAAAGACTTTTCCCATGCCGTTCCCTTTCTCCTTCAAAACCAGTTCCTTCCACTCGAGCCACCCAGCACTCAACCGTCGGCCCACTACCACTGGTCAAGGCCTTTGCCATCTGGTCTGGTTGAACTCCACACCTGCGTCCTCGATTTGAGTGCTGGGCGGTACAGCGTCCCGGACTTGGCTGTCTGTTGCCTGGTGGTGCGGCTTAGCCGCATGAGGAGCGCCTTCAAAAACGGCAGGCGGCAAGAATCTGGCTTGCCCCCTGATCCAGCATTTGCTGGGCCAACTCCTTGCCCAAGGCTTCAGGCTGGGAAATTGAGCCTTCCCTTTGGGCTCGAAGAAGTTTCTGTCCCTCAGGATCAGCTACTACTGCCACTGCCTGAATCTGGTCGCCACGTACCTCGGCCAAGCATCCTACCGGAACCCGGCAGCCACCGCCTATCGCCTTTAAAAAGGCGCGCTCCGCCCTTACTGCGGCCGCGCTTGGAGGGTGGTTAAGCTTTGCTACCATTTCTTTCACAGCCGCGTTATCGCCACGAACCTCGATGCCCAAGGCGCCCTGCCCGGCCGCTGGCACCATCAGCCCCAGCGGCAGCACCTCAGTGATCCGGCCAGCCAAGCCCAAACGGAGTAACCCCGCCTTGGCTACTACGATGCCCTGCCAATCGTCAGCTTCCAGTTTGCGCAACCTAGTATCCAAATTGCCCCGCAGATTTTCCACCACCAAGTCCCGCCGCCAGTTAAGCAGCTGGGCCCGGCGCCGCAGGCTAGAAGTACCAATCCGCGCCCCCGCTGGTACTGCGGCTAGGCTCCGGCCAGCTCTGCTAATCCAGACGTCGCGAGGATCTTCCCGAACTGTAATGGCCCCTAAGACAAGACCATCGGGAAGCTGGCTGGGCAGGTCCTTGATGCTATGGACCGCCAAATGGATTTCTCCTGCCAGCAGGGCCTCTTCCAGCTCTTTTACAAATATGCCTTTCCCTTCGATGGAGCTGAGGGCCACGTCGCCCCAGCGATCGCCGGTGGTTTTAATCTCCCTAATGGAACAAGGGCACTCGGGGTAGAGTCGGGTCAGCTGCTCGCGCACCCAGGCTGCTTGCGCCCGGGCCAAGGCGCTCCCCCTGGTGCCGATTATCAACTCCGACCTTGAACCTACCGCCATCTATCGCTCTCCCATCTTGCCCTAGCATCCTCCCGGTTGGTTTCTTTCACTTGCTTATGCAGCTTGGATGCGCAGGGCATTTATGCTACTTCTTGCTTCGAACCCTTATCTCATCTTTCGCCTTCGCTGGCAAGTCTGGGTAGGAAGCTTCTAAGCCAAATAGATCCCGCAATACTCGAGCATACTGCTCAGCCGCAGTCAGATCTTGATCCCTCGATGCTTGCGCCTTGAGGTTTACCGTCGGCGCATGCAGCAACCGATGGATAATGGATGATCCCAAGGACTGAACGATCTTTCTCTCCCGTTCGCCCCCACCCAACCGCCGCAGGGCTCGCTCTACTTCCTCTTCTTTGATGCGTTCGGCCCGCTCCCGCAGCGCCCTTATAGTAGGCACCACCGTGCGGGAACGTAACCACTCCACTATTCGCTCTCCTTCTTGAGCGATCAGCTTTCGGGCCTCATCCGCCTGCTTTTCACGTTGAGCCAAATTCTCCTGCACTACTCCTTGCAGGTCGTCGATGGTATATACCTTAGTACCGGGAATATTGGCTACTTCCGGATCCACATCCCGAGGGACAGCAATATCGATGAAGAGTAAAGAGCGATAGGAGCGCTGCCGCATAACTTCAGCTACTTGGGTTGGGTGAATAACATAGTGGCTAGCCGCGGTGCTGGACAGCACCACATCTGCCCTAGTCATGTACTGGTACAAATCGGAGAAATGAACGGCTTCCCCAGCAAATTTGCGGGCCAGCTCCGCGGCTCGGTTATAGCACCGGTTTGAAACTAGAACCGTGCTCACCCCATGGTCAACTAGGTAGCCGGCCGCCAGCTCGCTCATCTTACCCGCCCCTACCAGTAGCACCGACCGGCCCCTTAGATCCCCTAAACAGGAGCGGGCTAGCTCCACCGCCGCATAACTAACCGAGACAGCCCGCCGGTTGATTCCGGTGACGGTGCGCACTTTCTTGCCCACCATCAGCGCCTGCTGAAACAGGATGTTGAGCCCGGGAGTTACTGTGCCCGCCTCCCGAGCAATATCGTAAGCTTGGCGTACCTGCCCCAGGATCTGTGGTTCGCCCTTGACCATGGAGTCGAGGCCGCAGGCCACTTCCAGGAGATGGTTTATAGCCGACCGCCCTTGGTAACAGTAAGTATGGCTGGGATCAATGGTACTCCCGCGGTTAAAGCGCTTGAGCCAGGCATGGAGCGTAGTTAGCACCGGGGCAGACTGTTCCACATAAAGTTCAAATCGATTGCACGTAGAAAGGATTACGGCGCCATCCACCCCCGGGGCAGCCACCAATTCTTTCAGCTTGGCCGGCAGTTCTTCGGCGGCAAGGTATAACCCTTCCCGCACCGCCAGCGGTGCCGTCCTATGGTTCAGGCCCAGACAGAGGAACTGCACTGCGAATCCGCTCCTCCACATTTTCCCATTGGCCCTGGCGAGCCCACGATAGAAGCTCCAAATCCAACAACTGCTCCCAGATCTTCTGCCGCTCTTGGCTGGTGGCCACTTTTGCCTTCAGCTGCTGGCGCAATTGGGTTAGGCGCAAAAGCAGCTTCCTTACCTCCGGCCCATATAGCTGTTCAAGTTCCTGCCGGATCAAACGTGCCAAGAATGGACTTTGGCCTCCGGTGCTGATACCAAAAACTAGGTCCCCACAGCGGACCACCGAAGGGACGATAAAGTTGCCTGCTTGCGGCTGGTCCACTATGTTAACTAGTATACCACGGCTCAGCGCCTCCCGGCTAACCCGTTGGTTAACTTCCTGGTTATCAGTGGCAGCAATGGCCAACAAGACTCCCTCCAGGTCATTTGAGGAATAAGGCTGGTAAGTAGCAGCAATCTTCCCTTGGTCGGCCAAACTGTTGAGCTCCGGCGCTAGCTCAGGGCCGGCAACTCGCACCCGAGCTCCGCAGGCTAGCAACCCTTGTACCTTCCGGTAGGCCACCTGCCCCCCACCCACTACCAAGCACAGTTGGCCGCTCAAGTTTAGCCATACGGGGTACCACGCTTCCGGCAAAGTCTTGCACCACCCGGTTCAAGGTTGATTACAGCTCAAGGGAAGCCTCGCTGGCCTTGGCCTCGGGGACGCCGGCCACCTGCCGGGCGATATCTTCAAGGGTCACCTGCTCCAACTCCCGCAAGAACGCCTCTTGAGCCCGAATCCAAATGGGATGAACCGGGCAGCCCTCCATCCGATCGCAACTTAAGGGTCCGATTAGGCACCGGTTCAAAGCTATAGTTCCTTCCACCGCCTCAATTATATGGCGGAGGGTAATCTCCTTGGCGGGGCGGGCAAGGCGAATGCCCCCCATGGCTCCCCGCAAGGTCTCCAGGATACCGGCTCGCACCAAGGCCTGAATGATCTTGTTGAGAAACGCCTTGGGTATACCCTGGCGCTGGGCTACCTGCTGGCTCGCCTGTAGCGTGCCTGGCCCTTCATATAAATCACGAATGGCTAAATCCAGCACCGCCCTGACGGCGTAATCCCCTTGACGTGTAAGCTGCAAAGCGCACTCCTCCGGAAATATATTTACTCTTCGCTGGCTGGCCCGCTGTTCCTCCGCTCCGTAAACCTGCGCAGAGCCACCTGGAGCCGCAGCTCAGGCTCCGGCACCCAGCACCTAACCCTAAACTTTCAGAAGCTTGTACTTATGTGGCACAAGGGCTACCTCAGCGAAAGTGGATAAAGTTGGTCCAACTTCTTATATTATATTACATACTAAAGCAATTTTCCCTCCTAATCTGCAAAACTTATTTTAACGTCCTGAAGCATTCTCTCAGTGATACCGAGAGCTGCCCAATTGGAAGGATAGCTGTGCTGGTGATAGCAAGATGAAGGTCCGAAGCCGACCACTGAGATGGGCTGTCGAATTGGCCGCCCAGCGCTCAACTCATTGACTCGGGTTCGGGGTCCACGGCAAGCCATTTACGGGGTTGTAGTCTTAGGTTGGTTGTGTGCTGGGCGCCGAGGGATGAAAGGGGAGCCATACGGATTGCTGGCGAGCCAATCCGGAGCGGGCGCCAGCGCCCCGTAGGGGAAACGCTTCGGAAGCACCTTTAGCAGGGCGGGGGTTACCCCAAATGAACACCGGCGACAACCCCCGCTTTATCCCCTTTGCTTCTCGAACTAATTACGATCTGCCCTTCCCTCGGGCGCGAAACGGAACTGTGATTAGAAAGCCGAGAATGCTGGCTTTGAACGCCTTCTTGGCTACCGCCCACAATTCCTCAGCAGGCATGTATACCTCACTATCCCACATGCCCAAGGTGGCAATCATAACCAAGTTATTTCCGCGCCGTTCCAACCCCTTGATGTCCAGGGTCATATCCCCGGCAGGAGATTTAACCAGGGCCATACCATCTCCCCCTTAGCCTCGGTGCCAGACCTCAAAGTGGCGATAATGCTCGTCCCAGACGCTCCCTTCTTTGCTGTACTTTTCATAGAACTTGACGTCCACATGAGAGATCTGAACGATATTGGGCGCAATGAACGAGTCGGCTAGGGCGGGAAGCCGGCCATAAGTATCCCAGATGTAGTGCACCGCTGCCTTGGCAATCTCCACTGCTTCGGGGGATTGCTTTATGGCCGTTTGCAGGTACTTGTCTACGTCCTTAAAGGGGCGGTACACCTCCCGGGGCTCAGGATCAAAACCGGGGTACTTGACTTTGGCGCCGTCAGGGACATCCGGGCTATAACGGCCGTACCCAGGCTGGTAGCGGACATTCCAAAGGTCCTCGACGGCAGCATCCAGGTCCATATAAGGTGGCAGGTGCCCGTGCACGTGGCCATCGATGCCTACCGGGTAAGGAACCCCGCGCTTATCCAGGTTGAAGCGGAAGCCCAGGCCTCGCATTACCGGCGTGGCGCCCATGACGATTATGGACTGGTATCCCCCCAGGGGATAGCCTCCTAGGCCCATGGCGGCTTGGGCCAGCTGGAGGTTCTGGATCATGAAAGCGGCGCTGGAATAGATCACCGGCGGGACCACGGTTTCAATCATAGTTAGCGGCGCCTTGACTCCATTTAAATACCCGCTTTTTACCCATTTCTCAATCCCGGCCGGGCGACCCTCGCCTTTGATATCATCGATGAAAATGTAGCGTTCGGCATCAGACAGGTAGAAAATCAAATTGATGTATTCGGTGGTGAGGTCGGCCACCGGGATGAACATTACCGTGCCCGGTTTAAAGATAAAGGGAGCAGTCAGCTTCCAGGCTGCCGGCGATTGTTCCGGAATGCGGATTGGCTGGTTAGAAATCTGCCTTACCCCGTCCTTAAAAGCTTGGAAGATCTTCCAGAGATCTTCTTCCCCTTGGATCTCCACCGGTTGGGCAGGTACATGGGGTACGTAGCGATAGATGCCGTCATCGGTACAGAAGATCAAGTGCACATACCAGACGTTGCAAGCGCTGGGATAGACCCGGCCCTCAAACCAGGGGTGGATGGTTGCACCCTGAATGTAGCTCAGGTCGTTGCGAATGATGCCGTTGGTTCCAGCCGCTGCCCAGCAGAGAATAGCTATCTCCTCATCGCTAATAGGAACTAGATCCCGTGGTTCGTATTCGAAGAAGGCATCCTGGGGCAACTTGATTCCCATAGGATACTTAAAGGATCGCCGGTGGGCTAAGCACCAAAATAAACCTTTACGCCAAAGTTCCTTGATCTCCGGTCGGGCTGCAATCTCCTTGGGATCCCAAGCACTTATCCGCTCTAGCAGACCCATATAGCTTAGCCTCCTTCAGTTTAGACTCTTGAGCACCTAAGCAGTTTTCGCCCAACTCTTAGGCTACTCTTTGGTTACTTCCACCGTTCCTTTCTCGCCATCCACTCGCACATAGTCACCGGTAGCAATGGCCTCGAAGGGATCAGCATCCAGATCGCTGATCAAAGGCAAACCGCAGGCAATACAGCTTTGCACGGCTAGGTCGTCGATCTCGCTGTTGATCATGGCGGCAGGAACGTTGCCTAACAACCCCGCCAAACTGACCACAGTGCTCCCCGCAGTGGACCCTTTACTGGAGATGAACACCAGGACCTTACCCTTGACGCTCTGCCCATGCAGGGGGTGGCCAATCTCCACGATCTGGCCGGTGAAGGGGTTGAAGCCACCCCAGAAGGAAATCCGTTCCCTGCAGACCAGAGCCTCTCCCTCAGCCACTCCCTTTACTCTCCCCTTCCCCTGCAACTTAATGATGGTTGGCACTAAGGTAACCTCCCTTCTAAGGCCGCTTCTAGGCAGCTACGCCAATCGGCGATATAGACCTCATTGCCCAGCATGGCTCGCGAATAATGGGCCATCTTGAAGGAATTGGTAACCATGCGAGTGCCACCACTAAAGAGCCCAGCCAAGGGGCAAGAATCCGACAATACCTTTCCGCCAGCACCTTCGATAGCGTCGACGTAGCCTAGGCGACAGGCTACCTCTTTCAAGGCAAAAGGCGTCCAGATCCAGACCTTGACCCCTGAGGGCAGGCGTTTTCCCCTGAGCAAGCGGGCCGCCCGCTCGACTTCATATAGGGTGGCATGGGGACAGCCCAATACCGCGTGATCGATATCCTTGCCGCTAACTTGGCGCATTCGGTCGATGGTTTCTTGAAGCTCCTGAGATCCAAAAGTATATTGTGCCAGAGGCTCATGGTTACCCAAAGCCGCTTCCAAGTCGGGAGCTTCCGGGGTAACTCCAACTATGTGAAACATAGACATGCCCCCGCTAGTGGCTAAGGCCGCGCAAAGCTGCTTCACTTGTTCCAAGGTCGGAGACGGCAACCCGGTAAAAACGGGTACTTTCAGGCCGGCCCGATCGCCGGTAAAATAGCCCAGGGCTCCCCAGTGCATCTCGTCCACCAACGGCACCGTTACTTCCACCAGAATCTGAGCTTTACGGCACCCATCCAGCAGCATCCCATATTCCGGCACCCATCCAGTCACCGCTGCAGCTATGGCACTAATCCCATTGCGGTTGGTACGTGCTCCCAGCATAGAGTTGGCATAAAGCACAGCTGAGGATTCAGTCCAGGCCAGGACCTCCCCTTGCGAAGGAACGTTGCCCACCAAGTAAGGAGTGCAGGTCCAAGTGACCTCAAACCCGGACTGGCTGCCTTCATGGAGAAGCTTCCTCTCCACCGTGGCCGCCTCTTCGGGTATGCCCAAGTAGTCAATTTGTTCCAGGTCTACGGTGCCAGACTGAACCGTGGTCTTAACTGCCACCCGGGTCCCGGCCACCATGTCCATCTGCAAGGCCTGCTTGGCAGCTGCGTCCTCCGGCAGCATGCTCAACAGTTTACCTCCTCCGGTAAGAATGGCATGGGCGTTAGAGATGGGTACCAGCCGTTTGGCTTCCATAGCCTGACCCAGCTGCACCAGTTGATGCATCATCATTGCCTTGACCGGCCCCTGGTTTCCTTGGAGAATCGCCAACTGCTCCGGCGAAAGCTCCATTTCCCTTCCCCCTTTCCAGCCTTGCTTAGCTCCCCGCATCCTACTCCAATTCAACTAGGCCCAATTAAGCTCCGCCCATCTTCTCCGGCACTTTTGCTAGCTTCTGCTCCGGCACTCACCCCCTTATCTTCCCAAGCGCTAGCTCATACGTCACCGCTTCGCCACCTAGGCGTTCCTCAGCTCTGGCCAGCTGCCTGGTCAATGCACCAAAGGCCTTCAGCTGTGCTATCCAGCCAATTCATCATTGCCCTTCTGCTTTAAGCGGAGAGCAAAAAAGATGCCAGCGATAAACACGGTTGGAAATCATGAAGATTGGCCGGCAAGAGAAGCATGATCAAGAATTGCAAGTAGCCTAAAGGCAACAGCAAAGTGTAGTTCAAAAGCGACAGTGTCGCTCTAAAGCCACACGGAACTAGAGGTGGTAACGTTTGATTTTGCGGTAGAGGACAGAACGGTGCACTCCTAAGAGCGCGGCTGCCCGGGATTTATTGCCGCCCGCCATCTCCAGGGCCTGCCCGATGGCCTGGCGCTCTGCCTCCTTCCGCGACCTGCGTAAATCTAAGGTAGTAGACTCAAGCCAGGCCCCCGGCTTAGGGCTGCTGCCAGGACTACCAAGGTTACCCTTTGCCGGTTCGGCACTGCCCGGTCCTGGGAGCATATCCGCCGGTGGTTTCAACCTAGGAGCAAGGGCAATGAGGTCCTGACAGGTTATCTCGCCCGTGCTAACCACGTTGAGCACTCGCTGTAGGATATTCTCCATTTCCCGGACGTTTCCGGGCCAGGAATAGGCTCTGAGTAAATCCAGGGCCTCCGGGCTAATGGCTTGGACATTGACCCCCATCTCTTGATTGAGTCGGGCTAGGATAGCTTCTGCCAACAAAGGGATGTCTTCAGGCCGTTGGCGCAAAGGAGGTATTTCGATGGTCACTACTGCCAGGCGGTAGTAGAGGTCGGGCCGAAATCGCTTTTCCTTCACCAACCGAGATAGGTCGTCGTTGCTAGCAGCAATAACGCGCACATCCACTGGTTTGGGGTGAAGGCCCCCCACCCTGTCAATCTCCATATCCTGGAGCGCCCGCAGCAACTTGGCCTGCAGCGGCAGGGGCAGCTCCTCCACTTCGTCCAGGAACAATGTTCCCTGGTGGGCCAGCTCAAACTTACCGGGCTTTCCTCCCTTTCTGGCCCCGGTAAAAGCACCCTCTTCATAACCGAAGAGCTCGGCTTCCATCAGCTCAGCCGGAATGGCGGCACAGTTGACCCGGATGAAGGGCCCGTACCGGCGCGGGCTCTCCTGGTGAATGGCGTGGGCAAATAGCTCCTTTCCAGTGCCAGTCTCGCCCAGCAGCAGCACTGTGGAATTATTTCGCGCTGCCAGCTTGGCCATGGTCACCGCTTGCCGCAAGCAGTCCGACCGGCCAACAATGTGATTGAAGCTATACTTGGCTCCACGAATGCGCCGCAGCTCCTCCCGGTAATAGCCTAATTCCGCATCTAGGCGACGCAACCGGCGGGCAAAATCTCGGGCTTGATCCAACCCCCGGAAAACACTAAAGGCAGCTGCTCCGATCACCTTGCCATCTTTGTAGATCGGTATTCGGCTCACCACCACCGTTTGCCCCTTGACTTCCCAAATATCCGCAATCTCGGGCTGACCGGTGCGAATGACCACATCCATACGGGTATTGGGGATAACTTTATCCACCGGCAAGCCTACGCAAGCCCGCGGGTCCACCCCCAGGAAATCAGCATAGCGCGGCGTAATCAGTACTACCCGGGCCTGGGCATCTACGATCAGGGCACCATCCAGCTGGTCGAGTACTAACTCTACCAATTCACGCGAAGGTAAAGTTGATTTCATAGCTTGGGCCTTAAGGGCTCGCTTGAACCGCTTAGGAGAAACCTGCCCTCCGTCCACAGGTAATCTCCCCTTTCAGCCATAAATCCCTCAGGCCATCGGTTGACCCAACCACTATGTAGGCCACGGTTACGGCTCAATCTGATTAGGTTAAGTATATCGTCCGAATCAGGCTTAAGAGGGTTGCCTAAGATGATTTCGTGAAATGTTTCGCAAACTCCTGCATTAATTTTCATCCCCCAGCCACAGGTGGAATCAAGGTGACTTCATCATCGGGATTAAGCGGCGTAGCCATCCCTTGCAAGAACTGGATATTGCGGCCGTTTACTAAGACGGTAATATCCGGCTGGAAAGAACCGTCCCTCCTTCCCCCATATATTTCGACCTTTGTAAGGACTGACCTTATTGAAACCAACCTTAAGAACTAGGCCGCATCAAGAGCCTCCGTTTTTCAGCCCAAAAAGGGCGCCTTCTCTCACGGGATCGTCAAAGTCCCTAAAAAAATAACCACTTCCCTCAGCTAAAAGATTTAGCCGACCGACCAAAAAGGACTACTCATTTTTTGTTACGCCGGAAACTTACCACAAAAAAGCAAACCGAAGAGGAGCTGCTCAAAAGCCGACCAAAGGAAAAGATTTAACCATAAGGGGAAGCAAAGGTGAAGATATTCATTTCAAGCATCAATCAGCGCCGCGGCGTATCCTTTATTCCAGGCCAACTCCCTTAAGCCCGCGGCAATATTCTGCACTCCTTTCAAACGGAGCAGGCTGATCGCCAGGTTGCGCAAGGAGGCAAAAACCCGGGGACCAGACCCGGTACGGATTTGGGAGCGATCTTCGTCAAAAGTGACGTCCCTTACCCAGTGCAGGGAGTTTTCGATGCTCCAGTGCCCGCGGGCCAGCTCCAAAAGACGCTTGTTGTCCGCCTTTTCTAAAGATAAGCTGGTGACCCAAAAGCAGATTTCGGCGCGGGGGTTTTCCCCGTTAAGACCGCTAAAGACCCTTTTAATCCGGATGACCTGCCGGACGTAAGGGAAGTTCAGGTAGTCGTTGAGCACGGTGGAAGTTTGGATGGTGCGCTTCTCAACCCGTCCGTGGCCTTTGTCCACCGTTGTGTACGGAGGGGGAAAAATCCTCCTCGGCCAGGTCTTTGATTGCCTGGTAAAGATTCCTTTGGTTCTGCTTTACCGGGAAGAGGTAGTCGGCTTTCTTGGTCTCCACCACAAAGCGTGCGTTTTCCGCCTGAGTGTGGAGGGCATCGGCGGTAACCACCTTTCCTTCGAGAGGAAGGGGCTCCAAAAGGGGGCGAAAGGCAGCGATTTCGTTGGTCTTCTGATCTACCTCCCGCTGGCCGATAACGATTTTCTCTTTCTGCAAAAAGGCGGCCACCAGGTAAACGGGCTTTTTATCGGCCCCCTTCGAACCCCGCAGGGTCTTACCGTCAACGGCAACTGCCTGGCCGTTTCGGCCTTGGGAAAACAGCCAGATGCCGACCGCCTGGTCCACCTCCTGGGCGTCCACGGACTGGAGCATCCGGCGCAAAGTCGGTTCGCTGGGAGGGACGTATCTTTTCAACCGCGGGCTGTACCGGCAGCCCAGGCGCCTTAAAATATCCTGGGGAAGGCCGGCCGCCCACTCCCCAATGGCGACAAAACTTTTCGCCCCGGACAGGAGGGCACATACGGCCACCGCCAGGATGGATGCCTGGGGATGGCGGATCCCCCGCTTTTTGCGGGGGTCGGAAACGGTGGCCAAGTGTTCTAAAAGCCCGGGAAGACAAGCCGTGTTCAGATCGACCAACGCCTTTTCCCCTCCGTTTAGTTCTGGCGGCAAGAACGGGGCGGACAAAATCTGCCGGGCCTTTTTGTGCAGGGGAAGGACAAAGATTGTTTTCGTCTGCCCGTGGTAGTAGTACACCCTGGCGTTTTTGCCGTAGCCGCTCGTCTTCCCCAGGGGGAGCCACCCGGCGGCCCGGTAGCAGGTCCCGGCGAACCGGTGGTGATCGACGAAGGTTTCCGCCACCAGAACCGGGTGGCCGTGAATCTCCCGCCAGTCTCTTGAAAGCCGTCCTGTGTTTTCGGCCAGGACCTTCGAGGCCAGGTTGGGTACGGAACAGCCGGGGAGGACTAGAAAGCGCTGGTTGTTGACGATAAACTTCAGCCTTTTTTCCTTCTGCTCTTCGGACCAGCCGATCCAGGCGTCCCGGTGGCGGCTTTTAAAAGCGGCGCATCCCCACCCCAAAAGGGCCACCCACTTCCCCTCCGGGGTTTGGGCCACGTATTTCAAGGATTCGCCCACCAAAGCGCGAAACCCCAGGTAATGGTGAGTGGCCATTAATTCGTCCCAGGTGTTTTCTTCCCCGGTCGTGATCGGTCTTACCACCAGAGAGTCAAGGTTAATCTTCATGAGATGATTATAGATCGCAAAGAGGAAGAAAACCAGATAAATTTTCCCTCATTCATGGGGCGGGTGGTATTTTTGACTTTGACGGAGCCCTGGAAAGAGCCGGAAAGGCTTTGACGGAATGGTGCTTGGGCTCTATAATATAAGTGTGTCCGCCCGTCGGGATGTAGCGCAGCTTGGCAGCGCGCTTGGTTCGGGACCAAGAGGTCGGGGGTTCAAATCCCCCCATCCCGACCCCATAATTGTACTTTCTCATATGGCCTACCATCAGGTTCTAGGCTGATGTAAAGGGCTGGAGGCCGCCATCCATAGCGTCTCCAGCCCGGTAAGTCTTGCTTTTTGCTCCCAATCGAGAACTCTTCGGGACTTTATTCCTTGAAGTAGCGGTCCAAGAGCCCTTGCAGGGCGCGGGCATGGCGGCCCTCGTCCCGGGAGGACTCATCGAAGAAATCGTGGGCAGGATCCAGGCCGATTTCCTTGGCCTTGACGGCAGCCTCGCGCTTACCTTTGTTAGCTTTGATCTCGCCTTCTAGCATCCTTTCGATATTTTCCTTGGTGCTAGCTGAAATCAGGCCGTTAAGCTCGGCAAAGTGAGCGGCGTGCCAAGCTTCATCCCAGGCAATGCTTTCCAGCACCTGAGCTATCTCCGGGTAACCTTCCCGCTGGGCCTGCCTGGCCATGGCCAAATACAGCCCTACCTCAGAGGTTTCGCCTTTAAAGTTACCCTCTACTGCTCCTTCAACTTCAGTACCCTTAGCTACTGCCAACTTATTCTCGTTAACCAGCTCCATTATGTAGCCCCTCCTTATTGAGAATCATTATTAATTGCATTCTCTATTATATTAGCATCTTCTGGGAAGTCAATACCCATTCCTAAAAATTTTTGGAGAAGGAAATGGATAAATGGGAGCGAACTTTTTCCAACGGGGGCTGGGAGAGAGGGGGACCAGTTCGTCCTAGCCGTGTCCGGGTTGTTGATCCGCAAGCCACGTTTAGGACACCGGCTAAGGTCCTAAGCTTAGTAGCGAAAAGGGGAGAGACGATGGCGAGACCTTTCGTCCACCTACATGTTCACACCGAATACAGCCTTTTGGATGGTGCCTGCCGCTTGCCGGACTTGGTCAAAGCGGCCGAGGAGCTCGAGATGCCGGCCCTGGCCATCACTGACCACGGGGTGATGTACGGGGTGATCGATTTTTATAAGCGGGCTAAGCAGGCCGGCATCAAGCCCATCATTGGCTGCGAGGTTTATGTGGCCACCCGGACCCGGTTTGATCGGGAGCCGGGCAAGGATGATAACCAATACCACCTGGTGTTATTGGCGGAAAACCAGGAGGGTTACCGCAACTTAGTCAAGATGGTTTCCCAGGCTTTTATCGAGGGCTTTTACTATAAGCCCAGGGTAGACCTAGAGCTTTTGTCCCAGCACCACCAGGGGCTGATTGCCTTAAGTGCTTGCCTAGCGGGGGAAATCCCCCACCTATTGCTGGCTGGGCAAAAGGAGCAAGCCCGATCCCAAGCGGCTAAGTACCGGGATATATTTGGGCCTGAGCACTTCTTTTTAGAAATTCAAGATCACGGCATGGAGGAGCAGAAGCGGATCAACCCCATGATCCGCGAGATTGCCAGAGATCTGGGCCTTAGCACGGTAATCACCAATGATGCCCATTACATCCGCAAGGAAAACGCTTCCGTCCACGATATTCTGCTCTGCATCCAGACCGGCAAGGTGCTATCCGATACTAATCGCCTGCGCTTCCCTACCGATGAGTTCTATCTCAAGCCGGCTGAGGAAATGTATGCCCTGGTGCCTGATTACCCGGAGGAAGCCCAGCGCACGGTGGAGATAGCCGAGCGCTGCCACCTGGAGTTTGAATTTGGCAAGCTCCACCTCCCCATTTATCAAGTTCCAGAAGGCTACAGCCTGGATACTTACCTGGAGAAGCTCTGTTGGGAAGGGCTTAGGGAGCGCTATGGGGATCCGCCCCCGGCTAAGGCCCGCGAGCGGCTAGAATACGAGCTCAGCATCATTAAGCAGATGGGCTTTTCCGGCTACTTCCTTATCGTCTGGGACATGGTCCACTTCGCTCGCCGGGCCGGTATTCAGGTGGGGCCGGGCCGGGGTTCAGCGGCCGGGAGCTTGGTGGCCTATACCTTAGGCATCACCAACATCGATCCCTTGGCCAATGGATTGCTGTTCGAGAGATTCTTAAACCCCGAGCGGGTGACCATGCCCGACATCGACACCGACTTCTGTTTTGAAAGGCGCGGGGAAGTTATCGATTACCTGGTGCAGAAATACGGTGAGGACCATGTAGCCCAAATTATCACCTTTGGGACCATGGCAGCCCGGGCGGCGGTGCGGGATGTGGGGCGGGTGATGAATATACCCTACGGGGAAGTTGATCGCATCGCCAAGTTAATACCTGCCGATATCGGCATGAGCCTGGACCGGGCTTTGGAGATTAGCCCCGAGCTCAAACAGGCTTATGAAGAAGACTATACGGTCAAGCAGATCATTGATAACGCCCGTTCCCTGGAAGGCATGCCCCGACACGCTTCCACCCACGCGGCTGGGGTGGTAATATCCAAGGAACCCCTCACCCATTATTTGCCCTTGCAGAAGACCAACGATAGCGGCATCACCACCCAGTTTCCCATGACCACGGTGGAGGAGCTAGGCCTTCTAAAAATGGACGTGCTAGGCTTAAGGACCCTCACCGTCATCCGCGATGCTTTAGACCTCATTCGCGCCAACGGCAAAGAGCCGCCCGACATGCTCAAGCTGCCCTTAGATGATAAAAAAACTTACGAACTCCTTACCAAGGCGGAGACCACCGGGGTGTTCCAGCTAGAATCTTCGGGCATGAAGGGGATACTCAAGAACCTCAAGCCGGAGCGGTTCGACGACTTGGTGGCCCTGGTAGCTTTGTATCGGCCCGGACCTTTAGGTAGCGGCATGGTGGAGGATTTTATCAACCGCAAGCATGGGGTAACCAAAGTGGAATACCTGCACCCGGCCCTGGCCCCCATCCTGCAAGATACCTATGGAGTCATCCTCTACCAAGAACAGGTAATGCGCATCGCCAGCGAGCTAGCTGGGTTCACCTTGGGCCAAGCCGACCTCCTGCGCCGGGCTATGGGGAAGAAGAAGCCAGAGATCATTGCTGCCCAAAGGGAAAACTTTATAAAAGGGGCGGAGAGCCGGGGAGTAAAGGGCCAGGTTGCCGGAGAAATCTTTGATCTGATGGCCTACTTTGCCGGCTATGGATTCAACAAGAGCCACTCGGCGGCATACGCCTTCATTGCTTACCAGACTGCGTACCTCAAGGCCCATTACCCGGTGGAGTTTATGGCTTCGTTGCTCACCAGCGTTATGGATACCCAGGATCGGGTGCCGGTTTACATCGAAGAATGCCGTCGGATGGGGATCGAGGTCCTTCCCCCCGACGTAAACGAAAGTATGACCAACTTTAGCGTCCACGGCGATATAATCCGTTTCGGGCTGGCGGCGGTGAAGAACGTGGGCCGGGCGGCCATTAGCGATATCATCGAGGCCCGGGAAAGTGGAGGGAAGTTTACTTCTCTAGTTGATTTTTGTTCCCGGGTAGATACCAGATTAGTGAACCACCGGGTCTTGGAGAGCCTGATACGTTGTGGGGCTTTTAATTCCTTGGGGCTAGCCCGATCCCAGCTTCTGGCCATGATTGACGCCAGCATGGAGGCGGCTAATCGCATCAAGGAGGAGAAGGCCAACGGCCAGATGTCTTTGTTTGACCTAGGGGGAGGCCAGGAGGCTGCTAGCCAGTTTGAGGAAGTACCGGTGCCTGATGTTCCCGAGTTTCCGGCCTCTCAGCTTTTGGAGATGGAAAAGGAGACGGTGGGCTTTTACATCAGCGGGCATCCGGCGGCGGAGTACCGAGATATACTTTCTGCCAATACCTCCTGTGCCTTGGCCGAGGTGGAACACCACCAGGATGGTGCCATGCTGACCGTAGGGGGAGTGGTAGGTGCCCTCCGCAAGGCAGTAACCAAAAAAGGCGAGATGATGGCCTATGTGACTCTGGAGGACACCACTGGGGCCCTGGAGGTGCTGGTATTTCCCAAGCTCTATCCCAGATTCATGGAAATTATAGAAAAAGAAAAGGCCATACTGGTAAATGGCCGGCTTAGCTTGCAGGAGGACCGGGCGCGGGTGATAGCGGAAGAGGTATCGCCACTAGGTCAGGCCAAAGGTGTAAAGAGGCTTTGTTTAACTTTCCAGCCCACGCAGGACATGAAGCTCTGTTTGGCTTCCGTAAAGGCGGCTTTGGAAAGCTATCCCGGCCAAACCAGCGTTTACATGGTGGTAGGCCGGGGCAACCGGGCCTTGTTGGTGGATAGCCGCTACTGGGTCAATCCCCAGGCTGACCTGATCCAGAGATTGGAGGCGATTTTGGGGGCGGGCCAAGTCCAGCTGTTGAATGAGGTGAAGGTGGGGGCGTAGAACGCGCCGAGGGCACTGAGGCATGGATATAGGTTTCCGGAAGCCTAAGTAACTGGTGGGCAAGCAGGATAATAGGCCAGTGAGTGGAACTAGCTAACTATTACCCACTGACCGAGGAGGTCTAAAATGACAGTTGCCGTATACCCGGGCACCTTTGATCCCATTACCAATGGCCACTTGGACATTATCTGCCGCGGCGCCAAGCTGTTCGAGCGAGTGGTTATCGGCGTGGCGGTGGATAACTATAAGCTCAACCTGTTCAGCCTGGAAGAGAGGATAGATCTGGTTAAGCGGGTTACCCTACATCTGGATAATGTGGAAGTAGAGGGCTTCTCTGGACTGCTGGTAGACTTCGTCCGCCGCAAGGGAGCTACTGCCGTGATCCGGGGGTTGAGGGCTGTTTCTGATTTTGAATACGAGTTTCAGCTATCTATGATGAACAAAAAGCTGGCGCCGGAGGTGGAAACCGTCTTTTTGATGACCACGAACGAATACTCATTTTTGAGCTCAAGCATCATCAAGCAGGTGGCAGCCTTGGGTGGTTGCATTGAAGGATTGGTTCCCAAGGAAGTAGAAAAGGCGCTGAAAGCAAAAAAAGTAGTCCCACGAGCAGGGGGTGGGGTTAATGGAGGAGATGAACAACCGCTGGGGAGCCTTTAGCGATTTTATCATCATTAAGGCCTTGGAAAACGGGGTAACCATCTTTGGCATGACCAGAGGGCCGGAAACCCGATTTCACCATTCCGAGAAGCTGGATCGGGGAGAGGTAATGATTGCCCAGTTCACCGAGCACACTTCTGCCATCAAGATTAGAGGGCGGGCGCAGATAATGACCAAGCACGGCACCCTGGAATCAGGAACTTAAGTATGTAGGCAGTATGGCTAATCTAAGGGGGCCAGCAGGATGTGGACGGTGGTCTATATCGCTGCCAATACAAAAATAGCAGAGAATCTAAAGGAGATTCTTACTCGAGAAGGTCTAATGGTAAAGTTGCGGCCAGTGGGAGGGCTGGCCCTGCCCCAAGCATCGGTAGAAATCTTGGTGCCAGAATCCGAGGCCGAGGAGGCCAATGAGATCATCAACGCCGCCATGGGCGGGCAGCGGTTACCCTAGGGCGGGGCTCGGCCTTGACCATGGCCGGAGAGGCTTAAGGGGTGAGGGGCGGGCCTTGAAGGAGTGGAGCGGACTTTGCAGACCATAGGAGTCTTGACCAGCGGCGGCGATGCGCCGGGGATGAACGCCGCCATCCGAGCGGTGGTACGCACCGCCATTTATAGTGGCCTCAAGGTGATCGGTATCTCCCGCGGCTTTGCCGGCCTGATCTGCGGTGAGTTCTGTGAGATGGACGCCGGTTCAGTGAGCGATATCATTCACCGGGGCGGGACTATCCTGCTGACGGCTCGGTCGGAGGAATTTATGACCCCCGAGGGCCAGGAAAAGGCAGTGGAGCAGCTGCGGCAGGCGGGAATCGAGGGCTTAGTGGTCATCGGCGGGGACGGTTCCTTCCGCGGGGCGCTTAAGCTGGCCGAGCACGGGATCAAGGTGGTGGGGGTACCTGGCACCATCGATAATGACATTCCCGGCACCGACTACACCATCGGCTTTGATACCTGTATCAATACGGTAGTAGAGGCCATCAACAAAATTCGCGATACTGCTACTTCCCACGAGCGGGTCTTCATTGTTGAGGTCATGGGCCGACATTCGGGGCTGATCGCTTTGACCGCGGGCATCGCTGGCGGCGCAGAATCCATCCTCATACCGGAAGTGGAGTTTGACCTGGAGGCGGTGGCCGACAAGATCGAGCGCGGCCGCTTGCGGGGAAAGCTGCACAGCATCATTGTGGTGGCCGAAGGGGTGGGCAGTGCCATCGATATCGGCAAAGCCATTGAAGCTAGGCTCCACTTGGAGACCCGGGTTACCATCCTCGGCCACATCCAGCGCGGGGGTACACCCTCGGCATTTGACCGACTTTTGGGCAGCCTCCTGGGCGCCAGGGCGGTAGAGCTTTTGGTGGAGGGAAAGGGTAACCGCATGGTTGGCATCCAGGGCGGGCAAGTGGTGGACCACGATTTGGTTTCGGTTCTTACAGGGCGAAGGGGTATCAGCATGGAAGAATACGAATTGGCCGGCATCCTCTCCATTTAGGATGGGGCCGGGCATAGGCTAGCGGGGTGAGATTATGCGCCGAACTAAAATCGTTTGTACCATCGGTCCAGCATCCGATGCCGAGGAGGTCATAAAGGGGCTAATCTTGGCCGGCATGGATGTAGCTCGCCTCAATTTTTCCCATGGCGCCCACGAAGAGCACGGCCAGCGCATAAAGAAGGTGCGGCGCTTGGCCTCGGAGCTGGGGCGGACGGTGGCCATTATGCTTGACACCAAGGGCCCAGAAGTGCGGACTGGGGTCTTTAGGGGCGGAAAGGCCTATTTGGCACCCGGCGGAAAGGTGCTTTTGACCGCAGGGGACATAATGGGGGATTCCACCCACATTCCCATCAACTACCCCCGGCTATCAGCCTACTTGCGGCCGGGAGATACCATCTTGCTAGATGATGGGGCGCTCAGCCTTAAGGTGGATGAATGCCGGGACCAGGAGGTTGTTTGTACCGTAGTCAACGGGGGCGAGATTAGGGATCACAAGGGAGTTAACCTGCCGGGCGTAGGCCTGGACCTGCCGGCCCTTTCGCCCCAGGATGTGGAGGACATAGAATTTGGGCTGGAGTTGGGGATTGATTTTATCGCCGCTTCTTTCATTAGACAAGCTACCGACATTCTCGAGATCCGCCATCTGGTGGAAAAGCGCAACCACTGCGCCCAGATAATTGCCAAGATCGAGACCCCTCAGGCCTTGGAAAACCTAGATGATATCCTCCGGGTGGCGGATGGGTTGATGGTGGCCCGCGGTGACCTGGGCGTAGAAATAGCGGTGGAAGAGGTGCCACGAGTACAGAAGCAGATCATTGCCAAAGCCAACCGGGCGGGAAAGCCGGTTATCACCGCTACCCAGATGCTGGAATCCATGATCAGCAGTCCGCGCCCCACCCGGGCGGAAGCTAGCGATGTATACAACGCTATCTTAGACGGTAGCGATGCCTTGATGCTCTCTGGCGAGACTGCGGCTGGACAGTATCCAGTTGAAGCGGTTAGGGTCATGGACCGCATTGCCCAACGGGCTGAAGCCACCTTGCCCATGCGAGATTTCGGGGATGAGGAAGAGCAGGGCAGGCTTACCGTCACCGAGGCCATCAGCCGGGCCAGCTGTACCCTGGCTCGTTCCCTGGAAGTGGCCGCCATCATTGCCCCCACCGCTTCCGGAACTACGGCGCGGATGGTTTCCCGTTATCGGCCCCGGGTGCCAATTATTGCCGTGAGCCCCAACCAACACGTGGTGCGACGCCTGTGCCTAACCTGGGGAGTTTATCCATTGTTAGCCAAGCGCCGAGCTGGTACCGATGAAATGATCGAGGAAGCGGTAGAGGCGGCCTTGCAGGCGGGAATTATCTCTCAAGGGGACCTGACGGTGGTTACCGCTGGAGTGCCGGTGGGGGGACCAGGCACCACCAACCTGCTGAAAGTGCACTTGGTGGGGGAAGTGCTGGTGCGAGGCACTGGCATCGGCGGCCTTTCCGCCCAAGGGACGGTACGGATAGTCCATTCGCCTCAGGAAGCGTGGGAAAAGGTGCAGGAAGGCGATATTTTGGTCTGTGCCAGCACCGATGCCGAGTACCTGCCGGCCATGCGCAAGGCGGCGGCCATTATCACTGAAACCGGAGGCCTAACCTCGCATGCCGCCATTATTGGCTTGGAGCTAAATTTGCCGGTGGTAGTGGGGGTGGAAAGGGCTACCGAAAAGCTGAAGGATGGCCTGAGGGTGACCGTGGACGGCGCCCGGGGCACGGTTTACCAGGCCGCCAGCAAGGTCCTGTAAAGGTCTTGCCAAGTTGTATTGGGCTGACGGTGGAGTGCTGGGCGGAACGAGGGGACCAACGCCTGGTACAGGTATCCTGGAAGATAATGGGTTTTTTGAAGGGGGAAGACTTTTTGGCAGTAAAAGTGACCGATACCACCTTACGCGATGGCCATCAGTCGCTTTGGGCCACACGGTTAAAAACTGAAGACATGCTACCCATAGCCGCCAAGATGGACCAGGCCGGATTCTACTCACTAGAGGTCTGGGGCGGAGCTACTTTTGACACCTGCATGCGCTTCTTGAATGAAGACCCCTGGGAGCGCCTGGATGCGTTACGGCAGGCTTTGCCGCGCACCCGGCTGCAGATGCTGCTCCGCGGCCAGAACTTGGTGGGCTACAAGCATTACCCCGATGATGTAGTGGAAGCCTTCGTCCGGGCTGCCCGTCGCCACGGCATCGATATCTTTCGGATTTTTGACGCCCTAAACGATCTTAGAAATTTAGCCCAGGCCATGAAGATAGCCAAGCAGGCAGGAGGCCACGTTCAGGGCACCATCTGCTACACCATTAGCCCGGTACATAATATTCAATACTACGTGGGCCTGGCTAGGGGCCTGGAACAAATGGGGGCCGATTCCATCTGCATCAAAGATATGGCTGGGCTGCTGGGGCCATGGCAAGCGGAGGAATTAGTAAGGGAAATAAAGGCGGCGGTGAACCTCCCGGTGCACCTCCACTGCCATTACACCAGCGGCATGGCCGCCATGGCCTACCTAAAAGGGATCGAGGCGGGGGCGGACGGCATTGATACCGCCATCTCCCCGTTGGCCATGCGCACCTCTCAGCCGGCCACCGAAACCATGGCAGCGGCCCTAGCCGGGAGCGCCTATGACCCGGGGCTGGACATGGAGCTCTTGGCCGAGATTGCCGATTATTTCAAGGGGATTAAGGACAAGTACCACCGCTTTGATGTGGTAACCGATGTGGTGGACGTAAACGTTTTGCGCTATCAGATACCGGGAGGGATGATTTCCAATTTTATCTCCCAGCTACGGCAGCAAAACGCCTTGGATAAGTTGCCCCAGGTATTGGAGGAGGTGCCGCGGGTACGGGAGGATCTGGGTTATCCGCCTTTAGTCACCCCTACCAGCCAGATCGTGGGTAGCCAAGCGGTTCTCAATGTCCTTTCCGGCCAAAGGTACGGGGTGGTAAACAGCGAAACCCGGGCTTATCTGAAAGGCCTGTACGGCCAGCCTCCGGGGCCGGTGAACCCGGAAGTGCGGCGCCAGGTAATCGGGGAAGAAGAGCCAATAACCTGCCGGCCGGCGGATTTGTTGCCCCTGGGGCAGCTAGAAGAAGGAAAACGCTCAGTGGCTGCCTATATGGAGAAGGAAGAAGATATTCTCTCTTATCTCTTATTCCCCAACGTGGCGGAGACCTTTCTCCAGGAGCGTATGGCGGGGAAGGTAAGGGCTGACTTCAACCTGCTGGAGCAAGGGCCGCGCAATGGTGAAATCGCTTATTATCCGGTCTAGCTATTGCTGGGTTGCTGGTTTTTGAGGTGCGGGTCACGGATGATAGGGCTCGATGACAATGCGGCCTCGGGCCAGCCGGGCCATGAGCGGTCCCGCTGCTTGGATGTTGGGGTTAGTAGCCAGGGGGCTGAACACCAAGGCCTGGGCGATGCGAAGCTGGACGGGATCCAGGCGATAGGCGATGATGCGGGCAGCGGTATTGTGGGGGTAGCCAGCGTGCAAAAGCCCCTTGGCTTCTCCCACAATAAAGATATGACCCCCGCTTACGATCTCGCCTCCTGGATGGACATCCCCCACTAAGGCCACATGCCCGGGAAACTGGATGCGCTGACCGGAGCGAATGTGGCGGGCAAGGGTTAAGGTGGGTAACCCTGCCCGGACGGACCTGGTGGCTCTGGCCCGCGGCGGTGCCGGCAAGCTTACCGGAGAGGGCTCAAGGCCGTGCTGGCGGCAAAGGTCGACCAATTCCAACTGCTGATCCTGAGTGAGCTGGACCGAGGAGTTGGAAGCTAAAGCAAACTTGGCGCCCCGGAAGAATCCTCGGGCGTTTTCTATCTTAGCGTGTAGGGCTTCCTTTAGGTTTTCATAACCAGCTTCAGGCCGGAGCAGGATCACCAGGCCGTTTTTGGTGCCCTTGATGGTAACAATTTCCGGAGCCACCAAGAAGACCTCCTCGGGAAATTTTGGATCGCCAACGGACAGATTCGATTTTTATTGACAAGTTCCTGCTGGGGAGGTAAAAAAAGCGAAAGGCGCTGAATTTGTGTCAAAGGAGAGGGAAACATGGAGAGACAAACCGTCCAGGATATTAAAGCCGACAGCGAGGTCATGACTACCTTAATGGTCAAGCAAAAGCGCCTCTCCTCCTTTAAGGAAAAGCCGGGCTATTTCTTAACCTTAGTGTTGGGTGATGCCACCGGGGAGGTGGAGACCAAGCTTTGGGACGATGCTGAGGCCTGGTATTCTCGGCTGAAGATTGGGCAGGTGATCCGGGTCAAAGGCATGGGTACCAGCTATCAGGGCCGGGTTCAGATCCGGGTGGAGGAGGTGGAGTTGCTAGAGGAAGGGCAATATGACCTGGGCGATTTCTTGCCCCGCTCTCCTTTCGACCTGGCCAGTATGGAGAAATGCCTGGAGGAAACCATAGGCAGCCTTGGCAATCCTTATTTGCGGGAGCTTCTGGCCCGCTTTTTTAGCGATCCCGAGTTCCGCCAGGCCTTCTTCCAGGCGCCGGCAGCCAAAAAGCACCATCAAGCCTACCTATCCGGACTGCTGGAGCATACCCTCAACGTGGTGAGAATTACCGAAGCGCTGGCCCAAATCTACCCCCGAGCTGATCGCGACCTTTTAGTGGCAGGCGCCATCTTGCACGATGTTGGCAAGATCAAGGAGTATTGCTACAGCCAGGCCATCGACCTCACCCCTGAGGGCCGGCTTATCGGCCACATTGTCCTGGGGGTAGAAATGCTGGATGAGAGGGTGGCTCAGGTCATTGGCTTTCCGCCCGAATTGCACCTCAAGCTCCGCCACCTCATCGTCAGCCACCATGGCGAATACGAATGGCAATCTCCCAGGCGCCCCATGTTTCTGGAGGCGATGCTGTTACATCGGGCGGATCTAATTGATGCCGATGCCTTTAAGTTCAATTCTGTACAGGGCGAAGGTATGGTATACAGCGAGGAGTTGGGCCGGCACGTCTACCTGTCCGGACCAGAAGAGAAATGAATGGGTAAATGATCTGCCTCCAGGAGAAAATAAATGTAAGCTTAAACTCTTCGGAGGCTAGAAATGAATCTCTGGCGGATAAAGCCCGTCGATCAACTGTTCCAGGAGAGCAGCCGGGAGAAATTGCCCAAAGCCATGGGCCCTCTGGACCTGGTGGCGCTGGGCGTGGGGGCAGTTATCGGCACTGGGATCTTTGTTTTGACCGGGGTGGCAGCCGCCGAGTACGCCGGCCCTGGCGTTACCATTTCCTTTATCCTCTCCGGCATTGGGGCGGGCTTGGCCGCCTTGGTTTATGCCGAACTAGCCTCCATGGTGCCGGTGGCCGGTAGCGCCTACACCTTTGCCTATGCCTCGCTGGGGGAAATGGTGGCCTGGGTAATCGGCTGGAACCTGATCCTTGAGTACCTGGTGGCGGCTGGAGCGGTGGCCATTGGCTGGAGTTCTTATCTGAGCGATCTTTTGCGATCAGCAGGGATAGTCCTTCCCCGTGCCCTGACAGCGGGCCCCCTGGGTGGAGGAGTGATTAACCTTCCTGCCGTTCTCATCGTTGCCCTCCTTACCACCCTTACCATTACCGGCACCAGACATAGCGCTGAGGTCAACCGGGTGATCGTAGCTATAAAAATAGCTGTAATTCTCTTGTTCCTAGTGTTAGGTTTTTCCCACGTCAATGCGGCCAATTGGCGGCCCTTCACTCCCTTTGGATTGATCGGGGTGGCCCATGGGGCGGCTATAATCTTTTTCGCTTATGTGGGCTTTGATGCTGTAGCTACAGCAGCGGAGGAGGTTCGCGATCCCCGCCGGGATCTCCCCTTAGGCATCATTGGTACCATACTGATAGCCACCGTGCTTTATGTGGCCGTGGCCCTGGCCCTTACCGGCATGGTTCACTACAGCACCCTTAATAACCCTTCTCCGGTGGCCACGGCGCTTTTGAGCTTGGGCATTCGTTGGGCCTCGGGAGTGGTCTCCTTAGGTGCTTTGGCGGGGTTGACTTCAGTCTTGCTGGTGGACATCTATGCCCAAAGCCGCATCTTCTTTGCCATGGCCCGAGACGGTCTTTTACCCACCGCCTTTCACCGCCTCCATCCTCGCTACCAGACTCCCCATGTGGCCCTGGGGGTGGTGGGCGGCGCCATTGCCCTGATTGGCGGCTTCCTCCCCATCGATATCGTGGCTCAGCTAGCCAATATCGGCACCTTGACCGCCTTTATCATTGTCTCCATAGGAGTACTGGTGCTACGAAAGACCCGGCCTGACTTGAAACGACCGTTTAGGGTGCCCGGATACCCGTATATTCCCATCCTGGCTGCCGCCTTTTCAGCATATCTGGCCAGCAACCTCCCGCCCCTCACCTGGGTGCGGTTTGTGGTGTGGATGGCCATAGGGCTAATCGTCTACTTCAGCTATGGAGCCACCCACAGCCAGCTTGCCCAAGAGCCTTTCCCCTTGGCCGGCCTCCCCAAATTGGCCCGCAAGCCCTGGCTCAAAAGACGAAAGCCCTAGGCACCGCCATGAATGCTCTGGCGATCCCAAAGTTGCTGGTTATCCCGCGGCCTATTGTTTCCGGGAAAATCCCGGCCGGAACCAGAGCTAGAAGCTCATTGACTTAGGCTAAGGACTTAGTCTATATTGGTTTTAGGGAGGTGTGATAAATGCCATCTCAGGTAAACATTCATGAGGCCAAAACCAATCTTTCCCGGCTTCTAGCCCAGGTGAAAGAGGGGCGAGAAATCATTATCGCCAAAGCTGGGAAGCCGATAGCCCGCCTGGTTCCAATAAGCGACGATAAGCGCCAGCGGTATCCCGGCAGTGCTAAGGGTAAAATTACTATAGCCCCGGATTTCAATGCCCCTCTACCCGAAGCTATTCTTGAGGCGTTCGAGAAATGAAGGTGCTGCCGTCCAATCTTGCTTCATTTATTGCCGAACAGCTAGCCGATAATGCCATTACTCCCCTGGCGGTTGAAATGCATCATGCGCTTCACGTGTATACGCTTCCTGATTACCATCGCGATCCCTTTGACCGGATACTTATCGCCCAAGCTCAGCTTGAAAAACTCCCCGTTTTAACTGCCGATCCCCAAATTGCTCGTTATCCTGTGGAAGTCCTCTGGTGATTCTTTATCGAAATCGGCCCCAGGGGTTCCTCCTTGAGGCGAAGGCGTAACCAGGTTTCGCTTGGTTGATAAAGCTAGCTCGCTTTTCATTTGGCCTCCTGCCAGTGGCCAACGATCTTGTCGATGCGCCAGGCGCCGCGGATACGGACCAGGTGGACGGTCACCGGGGTATCGGACTGGGCTGGGGTAAGGGGTTTCCAGGTGGCTGACCCATTAACCATGGCGGTGCTATCGCTTTCGTGAAAATCGGAGGACTGAAAGACTACATAAGGCCCAGGGGTGGAGGCCCGATCCCGCTTGACGAAAGCAATGATGCCGGATGCGGTGAGCCGGAGCCAGTAATCGGGAGTAGTTAAGCTGCGGACCTCATTCCACCTTTGGTTTTCCAAGGCTAGATAAAACTTTTCCACCGCCAGAACCGAAGACTGGTGCTCGATGCGGGCCACTTTCCAGCCATCGAGGTCGCGGGTGAGGTAAACGGTTTCCCGCATGCTCACTGGGCCGGTGGAAGAGGTCCAGCGAGCCTCCCCGGTGGCCCAAGCGGTTCCCCGTTCCAGGTCTAAACCCCGGCTATCGACCAAGAAGACGCTAAAGGTCAGCGATGGCCTCAAGGCCTTGCGGACCTGCCAGCTGCGGATGAAACCGGAGCGGGAAAGCTCTCCCCACAACTCGAGGGTGGAAAACTTGCGGGCGGCATCCCAGTCGTTTTCGGTGATGGCGCGGTAGAAGGCAGTCAAAGCATCGAAGGGAGCAGCGGTGCTAGCTTCATCCTGGGTATGCCCGATGGGGGTGGCCACAAGACCAAGCCCCAAGAACAGCAATATTATTAGCCAATCGGGAAAACTAAAATAGCGGTTCCTCCTTAACACTGGCATTGACATTCATGCTCCCCGCTTTCCAAGATGATTTTGGGCATTTTGGGGCGAAATTGGTCGACTGTCTTTATTTTGAGGTAGATCATGTGTTAATATGTGCAGGGAATCATAACCATCCAGAAATCTGTAGAAAGAGGAGGTCTTAAATGTCGAGTGTAGCTAGTGGGGCCAAACCCCCAGGATTCGCCCAGCGCTTCTTTCAGTTGTCGGAAAACGGTACCGATGCCCGGACCGAGATCCTAGCTGGCCTCACCACTTTTGTTACCATGGCCTACATACTGTTGGTAAACCCAGTCATCCTAGGCAACGCGGGCATGGACAAGGGCGCCGTTTTCATGGCCACAGCCCTAGCTTCGGCCATCTCTACTTTGTTTATGGGTCTTTATGCCAACTATCCCTTTGCTCTGGCGCCGGGAATGGGGCTAAATAGCTTCTTTGCTTTTAGTATGGTGCTGGGGTCGGGAATACCCTGGCGGACTGCTTTGGGCCTGGTCTTCTTATCTGGTATTGTAGCTGTAGTTGTTACCATTACCCGGCTGCGGGAACTTCTTATCCGAGCCATCCCCATGCCCCTGAAGCACGCTGTAGGAGCCGGAATTGGCCTATTTATTGCCTTTATTGGCTTCAAGAACGCCGGTATTGTGGTAAGCGATCCCAACACCTTTATTAACCTGGGCAGCTTTCACAAACCCAGTACCTTGCTGGCCACCATTGGCTTGGTTATTACCGCGGTGCTGGTGGCCCGCAAAATTAAAGGCGGAATTCTGCTAGGCATCATCATTACTTCCATTATCGGCATCCCCATGCACATAACCAAGCTACCCACCAGCTGGGTATCGGCGCCGCCCAGCCTGGCTCCGACTTTCCTGCAGCTGGACTTGGCTGGGGCTTTGCACGTGGCCATGATCCCCATCATCTTTTCCCTATTCTTTGCCGACCTGTTCGATACCATCGGCACCTTTGTGGGGGTGGCCAGCCGAACTGGCATGATCGATGAGCAGGGAAACCTCAAGCGTGGCAATCGAGCCCTGTTTGCCGACTCTCTGGGAACGGTGTTTGGCTCTCTCCTGGGCACCAGCAATACAACTACTTATGTGGAGAGCGCGGCAGGAGTGAGCGCTGGGGGTCGTACCGGCCTTACCTCAGTAACGGTAGCTCTAGTTTTCCTGCTTTCGGTGATCTTTTCACCTATCGCTTTAGCCGTGCCGGCGGAAGCCACCGCCCCGGCGCTAATCATCGTGGGTATCTTTATGGCTACCAGCCTCAACGAGATCCGCTTCGCCGATTTTACCGAGGCTTTCCCGGCCTTTTTAACTGCCTTCCTGATGCCTCTGACTTTTAGCATCTCTTTAGGGCTTTCCATCGGCTTCGTAGCCTATGTAGTCCTGATGCTATTGGTGGGGAAAGCCAAGGAAGTGCACTGGCTCATGTACATCCTGGCAGCCTTCTTCTTGATTTACTTTGCCTTTATCCGGATTGGTCCGGGTTAAAGCAAGGGCTGTCCAGCTTAGCCTAAATGCACCGGTAAGGGGACCGCGGTAGACAGGCCAGGGGCCCGTAGCGGGATGCAAGGGCGGGGGCCGCTTTCCTAGCAGCCCCCGCCTTCTTGATGGGTTTGGTTATACTGGATTGGCAGTACCGGCCCGGTCCAGCCCTAGAAGGCGGGGCGGGCCAGGACT
This sequence comes from Clostridia bacterium, assembly GCA_014360065.1. NCBI lineage: Bacteria > Bacillati > Bacillota > Clostridia > Clostridia bacterium. The sequence continues at coordinate 31,185 of JACIYF010000020.1, forward strand.
TCCCTCAGACCTTCTCCGGCTAGCGGCTGGCCCAGCATTCTGTGGGTTCGTGACCGGAACAATCTCTTCATGGGGCTTCTCCTCCTCAAAGTCAAAGGATGCTTCCGAAACATTTCCCATGCCGGAGCGCTGGCGCCGGCTCCACATGGGCTCGCCAGCGATCCGTATGGCTCCCCCTCACCCTTCGGCGGGGTTCCCGGCCAATTCGACCTCCTGTCTCAAGAGGCCGGCCTCGGACGTCCTGTCCTCGGCCCCGCCTCCGGG
>JACIYF010000021.1 GCA_014360065.1 Clostridia bacterium
CCGGTCTCGGTCTCGCCAACGGCTCGCAAGGCTCGCCCAAAGTCGCCTTACGCCAGCATCCCCGGCCGTTTTCATACTTCTTTCGGATGCACCATCAAGCATGTCTGGCTAGCATTAAATGTTCCCGTCTAAGTATTATACCACAAGCAAAGGTAGGCCTAGCCCGAGCAAATGCTTATCCCCAAACCGCACATCTAAGCTTATAATACCCTTGTTGACAACAATTACCTTATAACTGGCTGGCGAGGTGGATGCAGCATGGCTGGAAACAATATCCCTTGCAATCAATTGGTTGCCGCCCTGGCTCTGGCCTTGGATATCGAAGAAGAGGTCAAGCTCTACCATGCCTGGAGGGTAGCGGCCGGCGCTCAGGCAGCTGCTGCTGAGCTTCATCCCGACGACCGGGCCCAGCAAGCGCTAGTCTTCTATGCTGGCCTCCTTCACGATGTGGGCGCTGTAGGCTTGTCCGACCACATAGTTCACTTGGTTAGCCAGCCTGACTACCTGGCTATTCCAGGGGTACAGGAACACCCTACCATCGGCAGCGCTATCCTCCGCACCTTACCCCAAGCCGATGCTCTGGCCACGGCCGTGGCTGACCACCACGAGCGCCTAGACGGGCATGGCTATCCCCAGGGCAAGGTTGGGGAAGAACTTTCTCTATCCGCCCAGCTTTTGCATGTCGCCGATCTCGCCGACATTCATTTCCGGCTAGCCTCCCCCTGGGACTGGCAGAAAATCCTGAAGGGGCTTAAGAAAGGAGCAGGCAAAGCCTTCCTTCCCCAAGCTTTTGAAGCGTTTCAAGCCGCCATGGAACAAGGCTTGAAGGAGGTTTGGGCGGATTCCTCCGCGGTTGAGGCCTGGGTCCGTCAGTTGGCCGACCGCCTCCCCTTGCCCCTGCCGCCTAGCTGTTCCGTTTCCGCGGTATTGGAAGTGTTTGCCCGCATCATTGACGCCAAGCACGCCTATACTGCCGGCCATTCCCAGCGCGTAGCCAATTACGCCCAAAGCATAGCACGAGCCGCCGGTCTAGGTCCAAGTGAGGTTACTGCCATCTACTGGAGCGGTCTTCTGCATGACCTAGGAAAGATTTCCGTTCCCCGAGCCATCCTGGATAAGCCTGGCCGGCTAAACCAGGAAGAACTGGTGGCTATTCGCAATCATCCCATATATACCGGAGAGTTGTTGAGAGAAATTTCCGGGCTGAAAGAGATTAGCGAGATAGCTTCCGGGCACCACGAGCGGTTTGATGGCCAAGGCTATCCCCAGGGCCTCAGGGCAGACGGTATCCCGTTGGGGGCTCGGGTCCTAGCTTTGGCCGATGCCTTTGACGCCATGACCTCTCCGCGGCCTTACCAGCAGCGCCGTTCGCCCGAGGAAGCCTTAAAGGAGCTACAGCGGGGAAGTGGCACCCAGTTTGATCCCGACCTAGTGCCGGTGGCAACAGCGGCCCTTCTTTAGCCGAGTGACTGCTTCCGGCGGCGCTTGCGGCTGGCAACCTGGCCTCCAGGAGAAGCTGATTGGGATGGAGATTGGCGAGACTGGGCTCTCAGCTCGATAATCAGGTCGCGAATCTGGGCTGCCCGTTCAAATTCCAGCTGGCGACTGGCCTCCTTCATTTCCTTCTCCAGGTCGGCCAGTAGCTTTTTCAGCTCACGGGCGGACAGATTGGCCACTTGGCGCTTGGGGAGATAAGGTACTTTTGGCTCGGCGGCATAAGTAGCTTCAATCACGTCGCGCACAGCCTTTTTGATGGTCTGGGGCGTGATGCCATGCTTTTGGTTATAGGCCAGTTGCTTGGCCCGGCGCCGTTCAGTTTCCTGGATAGCCCGCTGCATGGAATCGGTTATGCGGTCGGCATACATAATAACCGTTCCTTCCACGTTACGAGCTGCCCGGCCAATAGTTTGAATCAAGGAAGTCTCCGAGCGCAAGAAACCCTCCTTGTCCGCATCCAAAATGGCCACCAGCGCCACTTCAGGCAGATCTAGCCCCTCGCGCAGCAAATTGATGCCCACCAGGACATCAAACTCACCCAACCTGAGATCGCGAATGATCTCCATCCTCTCGATGGTATTGATCTCCGAATGCAAGTAACGTACCCTAACCCCAACCTCTCGCAAATAATCGGTCAAGTCTTCCGCCATGCGCTTGGTCAGGGTGGTTACCAAAACCCGCTGCTTCTTGGCTACCCGCTTCTGAATCTCGTTCAGCAGATCATCGATTTGCCCTGCTACCGGGCGGACTATCACCTGCGGATCTACCAGTCCGGTAGGTCGAATGACTTGCTCCACTACCTGCTGGCTGTGCCGGAGCTCATAAGGGCCAGGAGTGGCTGATACGTAGATAGCCTGGGGTACACGTTCCTCAAATTCCGCAAACTTGAGGGGCCGATTGTCCAAAGCCGAAGGCAAACGAAAGCCGTACTCCACCAGGGTTAGCTTGCGAGAGTGATCCCCCTCATACATTCCTCCAAGCTGGGGAATAGTCTGGTGCGACTCATCAATAAACACCAGAAAGTCCTTAGGGAAATAGTCCAGCAAGGTATAAGGGGGCTCGCCTGGCTTTCGGCCGGTAAGGTGTCGAGAGTAGTTCTCAATCCCGTTACAGTAACCGACTTCTCGCATCATCTCCAAGTCAAAACGGGTGCGCTGCTCCAAACGCTGGGCCTCCAGCAACTTGCCCTGGGCTCTGAGCTCTCTCAGCCGCTCCTCCAGCTCCGCTTCGATGCTGGCTATGGCCCGCTCCATCTTTTCGCTCTCAGTAACATAGTGGCTAGCCGGAAAGATAGCCACGTGCCGGCGCCGGGCCAGGATCTCTCCAGTCAACGGGTCTATCTCCAGAATGCGGTCGATTTCATCGCCGAAGAACTCAATGCGGATGGCCTTTTCTGTAAAGGAAGCCGGGTAAACCTCCACCACATCTCCCCTGACCCGAAAAGTCCCACGGTGGAAATCGTAGTCGTTCCGTACGTATTGGTTGTCAACCAGCCGCCGCAGAACCTGGTTGCGGTCGTATTCTTCCCCTTCCCGAAGCGAAACCATGAGGTCTCGATAATCCTCGGGGGATCCCAGACCATAAATGCAGGAGACGCTAGCCACTATAATTACGTCCCGGCGCTCAAACAGGGCGGCGGTAGCCGAGTGGCGAAGCTTATCGATCTCATCGTTGATGGAGGAATCCTTTTCAATATAAGTATCCGTCTGGGGGATATAAGCCTCCGGCTGGTAATAGTCGTAGTAACTCACGAAATACTCTACCGCATTGTCAGGAAAAAACTCCTTAAACTCGCCACACAGTTGGGCCGCCAGGGTCTTATTGTGGGCAATGACCAGGGTAGGACGCTGCACCGCCTGGATGACTTGAGCCATAGTGTAGGTCTTTCCCGACCCAGTGACCCCCAAAAGGGTTTGGTGCCGGTAACCGGCCCTCACTCCTTCTACCAAGGCGGCAATGGCCTCGGGCTGGTCGCCTCGGGGCACGAAATCTGACTTTAAGATGAACTGTCCTTGTCCCATCCTGATGCCTCCAAGCCAACTCCGCTTACCCAGGGCAGCGGATCCACCAACCAATCACGATTATAGCACACCAAGGTAAAACTGCACTTGGGTCAACTTGACAACCATGGGGCAGATTGCTAACCTGAGAGGCAAAAGTCACAGAGGAGGGCAGGCAGTTTTGCTGGCCCGGGACGTTATGGTCCGTAACGTAATCAAGGTTTCCACCGAGGCCAAGGTAGTCGACGTGGTACGGCTATTGGCCGAACACCGGATTGGGGCCCTGCCGGTGGTAAACGACCGCAACGAGGTGGTGGGAATCGTAACCGATGGCGATATCGTGGCTCGGATTCGCGCTAACCGCCCGCTGGTAATCGATGCCCTGGCCAGCATCTTCATATTTGCTGACACCGAGGAGCTTCCGGAAAAGGCTCGAGCCCTCCTCGGCCTCTCGGTAACCGAAGTAATGACCAGGCGGGTGATTACCGTTACTGAGGAGACCGATCTGGAGATGGTGGCTACCATTATGACCGAACGGCGCCTGAAAAGGGTGCCAGTGGTACGGGGCCGCACCCTGGTGGGCCTAATCTGCCGCGGAGATATAATCAAAGCCCTGGCCCAGTTCAACTATCCCCCGGCCTCAGACCATTCCTAAACAATCTCACCCGGCAGCTACTTTGCCTTGATCGCGGCTCGGTGAGGCCCCCTGCCGCCTCTCAATTGCTTCCCGATAAGCACCAATTAGCTTCAGGGCCGACGCTCGGGCCGAACAATCCTGGGCGCGACGCTTAGCCTCTTGCCCCATGGCTTTTCTGAGCTCGGAGTGCTTGAGCAGCTGCACTAAGCGGTTAGCAAAGCTGTCTTTTTTCAAGGGTACTAAGAACCCGTCCTCGCCCGAATTGACCATTTCCCGACTGCCGAAGGCATCCACCGCCACTACCGGTAACCCGGCCGCCTTGGCCTCGAGGGTAACCAGGCCCTGGGTCTCGGTCAGGGAAGCAATAGCAAACACATCCGCCCCCGCGTAAGCGTGAACGATCTCGGAAGCATCCAGCCTCCCCATCAAGAACATATTGTCGGCTATACCTAGGCGCTGGGCCTGTTCTCGAAGCAACCCTTCTAACGGACCGGTTCCCACCAGTACCAGGCACGCCTCGGGGACCTCTTTCATGGCCAGGGCAAAGGCATCCAGCAAAAACTCCACGTTTTTCTCTTTCCCCAGGCGGCCCACCGATAGGACAATTTTGCGGTCAGTGCCGAGCTTAAGCCGTTGCCTAAGCCAGAGCGGATCGCCAGAAGCAAATCTTTTAACGTCGATTCCTGTCGGTATGATCTTGATCGGCACCTTGACCCCGTCAGCAAGGATCTTTTCCTTGATTACCCGGGTAGGCACAACTACTAGTTGGCAACGGTTACAGTAGTCAGCCGTATACTTCTCGACGATCACTTTGGATAACCCTGGAGCCAGAGGAAAATAGTGCACATACTGATCATAAAGGGTGTGGTAGGTGAAAACCAAAGGGATGCTGTATTTGTGAGCATAACGGGCTCCCAGCGAGCCTAAGACAAAAGGGGAGTGGCTATGAATTATGTCTAAGCCTAGGCTGCGGATCACGGCGCTCAATCCCGGCCAAATAGGCAAGGCCAAGCTAAATTCCCTGAAGGTTAAAGCCGGCAAGGAGGGAAAGCGAAATAGTCCTGGCTCGGGCTGGGCATCAGGATAATTGGGGGCAAAGATGTATACTTCGTGGCCCAGCTCGCGAAGCTCCTTAGTAAAGCTCTGTACGGATCGGACTACTCCGCTCACATAGGGAAGATAGCTGTCAGTGAAGACGCCAATCCGAAGCCGCCCACCATTAGCCAATATTATCCCCCCTCAAAAAACATATATTTCCAGTCAGGGCGCTGTTCCTCCGCTCCGCAATCCTGCGCGGAGCGAGCTTGCGCTGCATCTCGGGCTGTGGCGCCCAGCACTCAACCAACCACAAGACTACAGCCCTGCAAATATCTTGCTGCGTATGGCGTGGATCCCAAGCTCTCAGTGAGTTGAGTGCTGGGCACCTCCGCCCTCGTCGTCGCTAAGGTGGCTTGGCCGCTCGGCTTAATGTCGCTTTCAGACCAGCACCCCGGCATCCCCTACATGCTTTTTTCATGCCGAGTTGGGCGGCTGGCTGCACGGGAGACTCATCCCCGCTCAGGCTATCAGTTGTTCCCAACTCTCTACTCTTGTTGTTGCCGCCGCCGGTAGATCTCCATCCCTTGCTGGACATGCTCCCAAGCTTTTTCAAGATCAAAGGGCTTCTCCAGCAAGCCATCTATTCCCAGGCTCTTGGCTTTTTGGCTATCGGCCGGTGAAAGGAAAGCGCTTACCATGATTATAGCAGACTTGGCGCCCCCCTTTCTAATTCCTTCCGCTACTTCCAGGCCGGACATATCGCTCAAGCGCAAATCTACCAGCACTACCTTGGGCTGGTGGTTTTGCATTAGTTCTGCTACCTGAGATCCTTTAGTAGTGCTTATGGCTTTGATACCCTTAGTCGCCAAATACTGTTCCAACAATTGGCACAGGCGAGCCTCGTCGTCCACGATTAGCACATCCATAGGTTCAGGCCGATCGATCAACACTACTGCCCTCCTACCGACACCTGCCTCTGGCTTATTTAGCTCCCGGCTCCCACCTCTTTCGCCACCAGCGAATAATCCACCCCCCTCTTTCTAGCCGCACGTGGGGCTGATCCAGCCCTTCCGGAACTAGAATCAGGCCCAAGGGTTGCTCCAGCATCCTTTCTACCGTAAGCGATCTGGTACGCCGCTGGGGTGGCATTTCTAATTCTGACGGCAAGACCTCGAGATGGACCCTGGTGGTCGCCTCCGCTAGCCTCTCCTCTAGATCTCTACGGCTATTAACCTTGGTGCCGTTGACGGCCACAATAATATCTCCGCTCCTTACTCCCGCCAAATAAGCAGGAAACCCCTCCAAAGCATCAAGAACTCGCACCCCCCGGTCCGAAGGCACATAGATGGGTTTCCCCTGCATCTCCACCGCCTGACCTCGGCGGATGATGAATTCATGTCCTAAGGGCGCAAATAGTGCCGGCAAAATGGACAGCCGGTGAAAATACGAAGCCAGCACTGACAACCCCAACAGGATGAAGCTGAACATGGCCAAGCTAATGGCCGAGCTATGACGTTTTTGATTGGGGGTATGCGCTAGGGCCAAGTCCCCATAACCCAAAGCTGCTATCACTGGTAAGAGCAAATACACCCCATGCTCAGGGTTTTCCAGGGTAGGCCGGATCAACGGCCACCAGTTGGGCATAGCTACCATGCTGTCCGGCGGCAGATTCACCCCGCCGGCGAGCACCAAGCCCACAATGGGAATCGGCCACAAGCGCTGCAAGTTGAAAGCACCTACCACCTGCCCATCCCCAGCCTGAGCGTAGACCGGCGTGGCGCCTAGATGACCAGAGAAACGGATTAGCAAGCTTTCCACCATGTGCAACACGGCCACTAACCCCATTAACTGAGGCACATCGATCTTTGGTACTCCAAAGATCAACGAAAAAGTTGCAATTATGCCCCCGGAGTAAGAAAAACACAGCAAGTGGGGGCTTATCAGCATCAGCAGCAAAGCTAACGCCCACAGGTATACCGCCCCAATATGGGACAAGGAGATGCCTGTCACCACCATTATTAGGCTCCCCACTAACCCCCCCACTATTCCTTGGGCAGTGGCTACCAGGGTAGGTTTCCATACTTGGGGAGACTTAACCCCAAATAGCTGCCTGCGCGTCTGCAGGAGGCGCTGGTACTGCCAGGCAATAAATACCACCACCACCCAGAACAGGGGGTTGATCACCGCCTGGGCTAAAGCTTGGAGGATTACAACCGCCAGTTGCCGCCAAGGTAACATGCTTAGGCCGCCTTTCGGGATACGAGCTCCACGGCTTTTTGGAGCTGAGGATCGTGCCCCAAGTCAGGGCTGTGGGTGAGGATCCGCTCTTCAGTTTGGGCATCCAACTTGATGGTAATGTCTGGCTCTATCCCTTTGCTATTAATGTCATGTCCCTTAGGAGTCAGGTAGCGGGCCGTAGTGAGCTTCACTGCCGCTTGGGAATCAATTTCAAACAGCGTTTGTACCAATCCTTTGCCAAAGGTCCTCTCCCCAATTAAGGTACCGGTACCGTTATCCTTGATAGCGCCAGCAACAATCTCCGAGGCGCTGGCGCTAGTCCGGTTGATTAGCACCGCCAGAGGTAGTTGCAGGTAATTCCCCAAGGCCTCATAGGTTTCCTTCCGAGCCCGGTATTCCAGATGCACCACTGGCCCCCGGGGAATAAAGTAGCTGGCCACCTCCACCGCCGCCCGCAATGATCCACCCGGGTTATTGCGTAGGTCCAGGACTATGGCTTTGGCACCCTGCTGCCGGAGCTCGTTTAAGGCCTGTCCCAACTCTTGACCGGTGTGGTCGCTAAACATGGTCAGGCGCACATAACCGATAGGCAAGGGCCGGGGTAGCAACTTGCTTTCTACCGTGGGGATCTGGATAACCTCCCGGGTAAGAACAAAATCCCGGAGCCTAGTTTCACCTGGGCGTTGCACCGACACCGTCACCTGGGACCCAGGCGGCCCTTTGAGCAACTCCGCTGCCTTTTCCAGATCCATTCCCGCCGTTTGTTGGTCGCCTATCTTAACGATGAGGTCTCCTTTTTTGATGCCGGCCCGGTAGGCGGGGGTCTTAGGGAAAGGCAGCACTACTTCCAGTACCCCTTCCCGCATGTCAATTACTAAGCCAACTCCCCCATAGTTGCCTGACACCTGAGCTTTCAGCTGTTGGTACGCCGATGGCTCCAAATACACAGAATAGGGGTCATTCAGAGATTGAACCATGCCGGATAGAGCACCGTGAAGGATCTGGGAGGTAGTTGGATTAGATAGGCTCTGACTCTTTAAGAGCGAAACCACTTGGACGATTTGTTCCACTTCGTGGTAATGGGTAGCAATAAAGGTGCCTACGCTCACCGTCACTACTACTGAGAATACTAAAGCTAGGGTGCGTAAACCTGCTGCCAGCCGGCGCCATTTAACCAAGGCCAACCCGCCTTCCTTAAGGGAAATCCCCAACGCCACCTCCAGACGCGTTCTTGGCAAGGCTCAGATCACATCTGGGAGGGCCTTGGTCCTGGCCCTCCCTAGTCTGTCTGATGCCATTTATAGATATGTGCTTCAGATACCAACTATTCCCTGGGGGCAGCCTAGTAATAGCGTAACGAGTCAGTTGGCTCTCCGTCAAGTCTAATTCCAAAATGTAGGTGGGGACCGGTTGACCACCCGGTACTGCCGACCCGACCAATGGCCTGCCCCTTGCTGACCCTCTGACCTGAACTCACCAGAAAAGCTGAAAGGTGACCATACATGGTAGCAAAGCCACCACCATGATCGATGATGATGCAGTTGCCGTAGCCCCCGTAGTAGGTGGCCATGATTACTATGCCATCCTGGGCAGCCACCACCGTAGCGCCGGTTGGGGCCCCAATGTCTACCCCATCGTGGAAGCGCCGATCCCCTAAAAGCGGGTGAATCCGCCACCCAAAGTTCGAGGTGATGGTGAAATACCCCGGCACCGGCCAAGCTAACCCGGACGTGCCCGAGCCCTCGATGTTGCGCCGGTTGCGGCTCTGGATCTCGCGGATCCTGGCCGCGATCTGCCGGGATTCAGCCTCCAGCTGGTCCAGTGCCCGAGCAATCTTCTGCTTCTCAGCCTTAGAAAGGGCGAGAAGCTGAGCTTGCTCCTGGTGACGATCAGCCAAGCTCTGCCTTTGCCGTTGGATGCGCGCCGACAAGGCTTCAATGCGCTGCTTTTGTTGCACAAGCTGCGCCTTCTGCTCAGCAATCCGCTGTCGCTGGGCTTTGACCTGCTCCACCATCAGCTTGTCCTGCTGGGCAATCCGTTTCAGCAGATCCAGCCGAACCAGGAAATCGCTGATACTGGCAGATTGCAGCAGAACCTCTATGTAGCTAATTTGCCCGTTTTTATAAATATCGCGTAAACGGGTACCTAAAACTGAGCTTCGGTATTCCAGCTCCTGTTCAGCTTGCTCCAGCTGTTTCTGAGTGGCTTGAATCTGAGCCTCGGTGGCTTGCTTTTCGCGATCCAAGGCCCGAAGGTCGGCCTCGATGGAGCGAATGCTTTGTTCCAGCTCCCCTAGCTTTTGAGAGAGCTCTTTCACCTTCGACTCGGCTTGGGCCAAAGCATTCTGCTGATCTTGAATCTGCTCTCCTATCTGTTGCTGTTGCCTCTGCAGCTCATCTAGTTCGGACCCGCTGGCAGTTACCGGCGGGCTCAAGCTCACACCTGAGACCAGGAGCGCTACTAGGCTGACTACAGCTACAGCTTTGGTAATCCACCTGATTTGGCGCTTCAAGCTTAGTGGCCTCACTCTGTGCGCCACATCTCCTCCCCCTTTCTCCTTCAAAGATAACTTACTTCCAACCTGGCGGGGCTGGCCCTCCGCCCCGCCCAGCACTCAAGTGTTGACTCAACAGGACTCGGGCGGAGCTTTACCATATGATGTGGGCAAACTCCGCGCCCCGTCCCCAGGCTGAGTGCTGGGTGGCTTTTAGGCTTCGAGGTAGCGGCGCATGGAAATGATGCTCCCCAGCACTCCTACTACTGCGCCCAGGGCCACTAACCCCAAGACCATGTCCCGCATCAAAGCCGGATCCGTAACCCAAGGGATGAAGTTTAGGGTCGACTGGACATAGTTGAGCATGGTTTGGTACCCAAGCATCAATATGAAAACCGCTATGCCGCCGCCCAGCGCCCCCAGCAAGAAGCCCTCGATAATAAAGGGCCAGCGTATAAACCAATTGGTGGCGCCAACGTAGCGCATCACGCTGATCTCCCGCTTCTTGGCATAAACTGAGATCCTGATGGTATTGGCCACCAAAAACACCGCCGCCAATGACAAGGCTACCAACAGGGTAGTGCCGATAAGCCGCAGCCAGCGAGTAAAGGCCAGCAGCTTCTCGATGGTTCCTTGTCCGTAGCGGACTTCATCCACATGAGGCATCCGGGCAATCGCTTGAGCAGTGGGGATAACCTGTTCCGGCCGCTCTACCTTCACTCGGTAATAATCGGGCAGCGGATTTTCCCCGCCCAGGGCGGCCAAGAGTTGGCTTTCCCCGCCCAGGGCTGGCCCCACTTGAGCCAATCCTTGCTCTTTAGTCACCAACTCCACCGAACTAACCCCGGGAAGCTGGCGGATCAGATACCCGACCCCATCGACATCCTTCTGACTGGCATCCACTTTTAGGAAAGCGGCGATCTCCATTTGCGACTCCACTGCCGTGGTCATGCGGGAAGCGTTGAGGATGATCAAGACAAACCCGCCCAGAATCAGCAAAGCCACAGCAATGGTAGCCACTGACGCTACACCCATTCCCAAGTTGCGGCGCATAGAAATCAGCGCCTGCTTAAGGTAGTACCAGGCCATTCTAGGCCTCAAGTCGGTACAACCCCCTTTCCTCATCCCGGATTAATCGCCCGCGGTTGAGGGTGAGCACGCGCTTGCGCATGGCGTTGACCAGGGCCTGGGCGTGGGTAGCCACTATGACCGTAGTTCCGCTCTTATTTACATCTACCAGCAAATCAATCACCTCTTGGCTGATGCCTGGGTCTAGATTACCCGTGGGTTCATCAGCCACTACCAAACCCGGCCGATTCACAATAGCTCGAGCTATGGCCGCCCGCTGCTGTTCTCCACCAGAAAGTTGGACCGGATAGGCTCCTAGCTTGTCCCCTAAACCAACTTGGCCTAGTACCTCGGGAACTCGCCGCCGGATTTCTCCAGGACTAGCACCTACCACTTCCATGGCCAAGGCCACGTTTTCAAACACCGTGCGATCCTCCAACAGGCGGAAATCCTGGAAGACCACTCCCATCCGCCGACGCACCCAAGGGACCTCCGAGGGCTTTAGCCTACCAATGTTTTTCCCCTCCAGGAGGACCTGTCCCTTGGAAGGTTGCTCTTCCCGCATTAGCAATTTAATCAAGGTGGTCTTACCTGCCCCGCTGGGGCCGACGATGAACACGAATTCCCCCTTCTCAATACGAAAAGACACATCAACCAGGGCCTTATTTCCTCCCGAGTATATCTTGGAAACGTTTAAGAATTGGATCAAACAGTTCTCCTCCCTCTCCCGGCCAAGGCTAGACACCCCTATATATTAGTTCGGAGAATAGGAATCAGAAGTTTATGCCTGATTCGACAGATTCTGTGGCTTTTCCCGAATTAGTCTGATAATACCTAGACAGGGGCAAAGGGTCGAACTTCAAGCTCTCTTTTTTCCCTTGGTTTCGACAAACACCCTGCGAATCCTTTCAAATCCTGCAAAACTATGCCATCCTATCCTTGGAAATTTCACTAAGCGCTGCCAATTTAAGGGGATAGCTGTGGGCGAAGGTGGGATGGGGGTCAACCCCCGGGCGAGGAACTACTGTTTCCGCCGCAAAACCCGCTTTACGGCATTTATCAAATCAACTGCCCTCAGCCCATAATGGGCCATCAACTGGTCCGGCGTTCCCGACTGACCAAAGACATCGCGTATCCCCACCCGCTCTAGGGGTACGGGAAAATGTTCACCTAAAGTCTCAGCTACAGCGCTACCTAGCCCGCCAATAATGTTGTGCTCCTCGGCCGTAACCACGGCGCCGGTTTCTTTTGCCGCCGTCACCACCGCTTCCTCATCCAGGGGTTTTATGGTAGCCAGGTTAAGCACGCGAACCTGGACTCCTTCTCGGGCTAGCATCTCTGCTGCTTCCAGGGCCACTGCCACCATGACGCCGCAGGCAGCAATGGTAGCGTCTTGCCCCGGGCACATCAGCTCCGCTTTCCCCAGCTGAAACTGGTAATCGGCTCCGTGAACAACGGGCACCGACCCCCGGCCCAGCCGCATATAGACCGGCCCTTCCATCGCCGCTATGGCCCAAACCGCCTTTTCCGTTTCAACCGCGTCGGCCGGGACAATTACCGTCATACCCGGTATGGACCGCATCAAGGCTATATCTTCCACCGACTGATGGGAGGCCCCATCTTCACCCACCGTGATTCCGGCATGGGTGGCTACAATTTTCACGTTAAGCCTTGGGTAAGCGATGGAATTGCGCACCTGGTCCAAAGCCCGGCCGCTAGCAAATACGGCAAAGGTGCTGCAGAAAGGGATCTTGCCCGCCAAGGCCAGCCCGGCGGCGGTACCCATCAGGTTCTGCTCAGCAATACCCATATTAAAAAACCGCTCTGGGAACCGCTCGGCGAACTTAGCTGTCTTGGTGGACTTGGAGAGATCCGCATCCAGAACTACAATGTCCTCCCTTTCCTCTCCCAAGCGAGCCAGGGCTTCCCCATAAGCATCCCGCGTAGCTTTCTCACCCAATCTGGTTCCTCCTATCTCAATCCCAGTTCTTTCAAGGCTTTTTCCACTTCCTCAGCTGTAGGCGCCACCCCGTGCCAGCCCACCTCATTCTCCATGAAGGAGACTCCTCGCCCCTTTATGGTTTCTGCCACTACTGCCGTAGGCCGGCCCTTGGTCCGCCGGGCCAAGGCACAAGCTTCAAGGATCTGTTCAAAGCTGTGCCCGTCGATGGTTAAAACCTGCCAGCCGAAGGCGGCCAGTTTATCGGCCACCGGCTCCGGAGACATGACTTGGTTTATGGGGCCATCGATCTGCAAGTGGTTATGATCGATGAAGGCCATTAGATTGTCCAGCCGGTAATGGGCAGAGGCCATGGCCGCTTCCCAGATCTGACCCTCCTCCAGTTCACCGTCCCCAGTAAGGACATAGACGCGAAAGTCAGCCCCATCCATCTTCCCCGCCAAGGCCATGCCGTTGGCCACCGAAAGCCCCTGCCCCAAGGAGCCAGTCGAAGCCTCCACTCCTGGGACCTTACGACAATCCGGGTGCCCCTGGAGGGGGCTACCCATCTTCCTCAGGGTGGTTAGCTGTTCGGTTGGGAAAAAACCGCGCACAGCCAAGGCCGCATATAGGGCTGGGGCCGCGTGCCCTTTGGAGAGGATGAAACGATCCCGGCCTGGCCAATGCGGTTGGGCCGGATCCAACCGCATCTCGTGAAAGTAAAGTGCGGTAATGATATCCACAGCCGAAAGCGAGCCGCCGGGATGACCAGAGCCAGCCGCTCCTATCATGGTAATCACCTGCCGCCGGATCTCTCGGGCGGTGGCTTCCAGTCGCTGCTTAAGCTCAGGATCCATGTGGCTTTCCCTTCCTGTCCATGTGCTCATCGACAACATACCCTCTTTCGCCAATTCTCGCCCTTTTCCTCCTCTTCACTCCAAACTGCCACCCAATTCCGCTCCAACTCTCTGCTGCCAATGAAGGGCACTAGCGCTCTCTGTCCGAGAATTCCTTGAATCCTTCTCCCAAAGCTTCCTGGACATCAGCAACTACCATAAACGAAGAGGGATCGATCCTAGCCACCAGCTCCTTTAGGCGCGACACTTCTGAACGGGCTAAAACGCACAGGATAGCCTCCCGCCGCTTGCCAGTATAACCCCCACGCCCCTCCAGGCGAGTAACTCCCCGCTCTAGCTCCTGCATGATGGCCGCAGCAATCTCCTCATGCCGGTCGGAGATAATTAGCGCCGCCTTGACATAGCCTACCCCTTCCTGGACTACATCTATGACCCGGCTGCTGATGAAAAGGGAAGCCAGAGCATAGAGGGCTAGCTCTATTCCAAAAACTATTCCTGCCAAACCAATTACTACCCCATCGACCCCCAGCAGCAGCCTACCTACGCTAGTGCGAAAATACTTTTGCAGCACCCGAGCGGCAAGATCCGTACCGCCGGTAGTGCCGCCGGAACGAAAAACTATCCCTAGCCCGACCCCGCTCAGGATACCGCCATAAATGGCTGCCAACAAAGGGTCACGGGTAGCAACGTAGGCCTTGGCAGCAAAAAGATCGGTAAAGAGGGAAAGGACCACGGTTCCATAAAGGCTGCGGACCCCGAAGCTTATGCCCAGTTGCTTGAGGCTAATCAGGAAAAGGGGAACGTTAATGGCCAGCATGGTGATGCCCACCGGAAAACCAAATACATAATGAATGACGGTAGCTAGACCGCTGACGCCACCAGCAGCGATCCGGTGGGGGACTAGGAAGTAGGCCAAGGCCAACGCCACTAATATCGATCCTACCGTCAGGCCTATGTAATCTACCACCAGTTTGGCTTGGGATTCTCGCCATTTCAACGCTTCATCCGCCCGCCTTGGTAATTGCCGCCACCTTGATTACCGCCTAAACCTGAAGACCAGAAAGTAAAGCAAGCAGAACACCCCGAACCCAGCTAGCCCTCCCTTTAGCCAAATGGTAAGGGGAGTAGGCCGGAGGATCAGGGCCGCCCCAATCACGCTGATAGAAAGAACAAGAAAGCTATAGACCAGCCAGTCTACTGACCGCCGGAGCCGGGCCAGCTCCTCATCAACTTCCCGGCTGTCGATCTTAACCGATAGCGTGCCCTTTTCTGCCCGTTTTAGAAGTGTATTGGCCCGCCGCGGCAAATCCAAGAATAGCTCTAGATATTCATGGGTGCCCTGGCGCCAGCGGGCCAAAACCTGCAAGGGGCTCAATCGCCGCATCAGCACCTGGCGTGCATACGGCTCGGCAATTCTAATGATGTTGAGGCTGGGGTCAAGCTCCACCGCTACCCCCTCGAGGGCCAACAGGCACCGAGCCAATAGGGTGAATTCAGCCGGCATGCGAATGTGGTAGCGAAAGGCAAGATCTAAAACTTCTCCGATGGCGGGGCCCAGCTTGACCTGGCTGAGAGGAATCTCCGCATAGCGATCCCGGAGGCGGTCAATATCATGGCGCAAGCGCCGCTCATCCACCGAAGCCGCCACTATCCCCATATCCATAATGGTGCGCATGAGGATATCGCTATCGTGTTGGACTATACCTACCACTAAGTCGGTAAAGTAATCCTGATATTGAGCAGGAATGGACCCTACCATACCAAAGTCCATGAGGATTATGGATTCGTCGGACCGGACGGCAAGATTCCCCGGATGGGGGTCAGCATGAAAGAAGCCGTCTTCCAGAACTTGCTTGAAGAAGATGTCGGCAAGGCGGCGGGCAATTAGGCTCCGGTCCAAGCCCGCTTTCTCCAGCCGATCTAAATTGGTAAGCTTTAGCCCCGAGACATATTCCATCACCAGCATTCGGGTAGTGGTATAATCCCAGTAAACCTTCGGTATCTTAACGAAATCAAATCCGCTCAGGTTTTGGCGCAAGCGATCAGCATTGCGCCCCTCAATCAGGTAATCCATCTCCCGTTCCAGGCTGCGCGAGAATTCATCCACGATATCCACTAGATCATACAGCTGTCCCCAGCGGGTATGCTCGTTGGCCAAGCGGGCTATCTGGAGAAGAATGCTGATGTCAGTCTCCACCACCTGACGGACCTCTGGTCGCTGCACCTTGACCACCACCGTCTGGCCATCGGCCAAGATAGCCCGATGGACCTGCCCAATGGAAGCAGCCGCCAAAGGAACAGCATCGATGCTCCTAAATACTTCTGTCCACGGGCAACCCAATTCCCCCTCGATTACCTCAATGGCGGTGTCAAAGGCAAAGGGAGGTACTTCATCCTGCAACCGCGCCAGCTCCTCCACCACATCCCGAGGGAGCAGGTCAGGCCTGGTCGAAAGCATTTGCCCCATCTTAATAAAAGTAGGGCCCAATTCCTCGCACATTTGGCGCAGATGGGCCCCTCGGCTTATTTTTTCCACCGGGGCGGGAAGGTGCAGCAAGGCACGCGGGAGGCGAACCACCCCCGTAAGCCCCAACTCATCCACTAGGTAACCAAACCCATGCTTGGTAGCTACTTGAGCAATCTGACGCAGGCGCTGAACCTCATCCCGCCGCCGCTTCCATTGAGCCATGAATGCCTCCCCTAGTTAGGCTATTTAGTTTACGCATTAACCTCTTGGCTAGGCGCATCATTATCGGCCTCGGCTTCGATCGGTTCCAGGCCCAATTTCTTCTCAATGCGAGCCAAACGCTGTTCCAGCCGCTCCAGGTCCTTGCGGGTTACGGGATTTATGCGACCCATAAACCGATCTACTTCTTTCTTGGCCGCATTTTCGATGGCCTCCTTCTCCTTCTTGCCTCGCTCCACTAGCTCTTCCACAATCTCCCTAGTCTCCCGGCGCTGCACCTCGCCCTTTTTGGCCCAGTCGTCCACCATCTTCTCGATCTGTTCCCGGGTCAGACTAAAAAGCCCGATCCCCAAGTAACCTGCCTTCTTGAGACCGTCCAACACCAGGCTCCACCTCCCTTCCAGCTTTTAGCCGCTTACGCTCTGCTTCTCCGAGAATACCCGACGCCGCGCTTGTTCCTGGAGATAAGCCTCAATGAATATGTCAATATCGCCGTCCATCACCCCTTGGACGTTCCCCACCTCCACTCCCGTGCGGTGGTCCTTGACTAGACTATAAGGCTGAAATATATAAGAACGAATCTGATTTCCCCAGGCTATATCCCGCACTTCGCCGCGCAATTTGGCCAGCTCTTCCTCATGCTCCCGTTGCCTCAACTCTAGCAGCTTAGCTTGGAGGATCTTCATGGCCGCCAGGCGGTTGGCGTGCTGAGAACGCTCGTTTTGACAGCTCACCACTATGCCGGTAGGCAGGTGAGTTATCCGTACCGCCGAATCAGTCTTGTTAACGTGCTGGCCCCCGGCCCCAGTGGACCGATAAGTATCGATCCGCAATTCCTCCGGATCGATTTCAATTTCATCGTCGAACTGCACTTCGGGAATCACGTCTACCGAAGCAAACGAGGTGTGCCGGCGCCCGGCAGCATCGAAGGGCGATATGCGAACCAGCCGGTGTACTCCTTTTTCCGCCTGCAAATAACCATAAGCATAAGCTCCCTTAACTAGAAAAGTAACGCTCTTAATGCCAGCTTCCTCACCAGGCAAGAGGTCCAACACTTCTACCTCAAAGCCTCTGCGTTCAGCCCATCGACTATACATTCTAAATAGCATCGATGCCCAATCCTGAGATTCGGTACCTCCGGCGCCTGGATGCAGGGAAACGATGGCATGGCGGCTGTCATAGGGTCCGGCCATCTGGATTTGAAGTTCCATAGCCCTAAGCTCTCGGTCCAGTTCCTGCAGTCCCTGCTCGATCTCCTCGCTTACGCTTTCATCGTCCTCTTCCAAAGCCAACTCCCAAAGAGCTTGCAAATCTTGGAAACGCCTCTCGAGCTTCTCCAACTTATCCCTTCGATCTTTAAGTCGGGTCAACTCCTGCACAATACCTTGCGCCTTCTCCGGCTGCTGCCAAAACTCAGGCTGGGAACAAGTTGATTCTAGCGAAGCAATTCTTTCCACCAAGCGATCCCAGTCAAAGGGAAACCCTCAAATCTTGCAACTGCTCTGAGCAGCGCTCCAAGCGCCCTCGGAAATCCTCTAGCATCACTAGTCCTCCGCTCCTTAGGATGCTGCTCGCCCGCAGCACTTCTTGTATTTCTTCCCACTGCCACAAGGGCAGGGGTCGTTGCGCCCAATTTTCTGTCCGCGCCGGACGGGCTGAGCTGGCCCCTGGCTAGCCCCGTCGGGCCCACGGTTTTCCACCAGCTGACGCCGCTTTTGCTCGGGTTGGGCTACTGGCCGCTCCCGGTCTACTTGCACCCGCAAGAGGTAACGCAGCGTATCTTCTTGGATGCTCTCTACCATCTGGTTGAACATATCGTAAGCCTCAAGCTTATATTCTACCAAGGGATCCCGCTGGCCGTAGGCCCTCAGGCCGATTCCTTCCCGCAGCTGATCCATGGCATCCAGATGATCCATCCATTTCTGGTCCACCACCCTTAGCAGGATGGCCCGCTCCAGCTCCCGCATGGTCTCGGAGCCCAACTCTGCCTCTCGAGCCCGGTAAGCCTCATGGGCCTTATCCAAAAGCATGGACCTAATTTCCTCTTTTTCCATGGTCTTTAGCTGATCAGCCGTAATCCGGTGCCCGGGAAGGAACAGTTCAATAGCATCAAGAAGCCCCTTAAGATCCCACTCTTCTGGCCAGCGGCTTTCGCTGGCGTAAGCATCGAAGGTGCGGTTAACCACCGCGTCCAGCATCTCATTAATGACTGGGCGTAGATCCGTTCCTTCCAGTACCAGCCGGCGCTGCTTATAAATAACCTCGCGCTGCTGGTTCATAACATCGTCATACTCTAAAACATGTTTGCGGATGTCGAAGTTGCGCGCTTCTACTCGCTTCTGGGCCGCCTCAATGGAGCGAGATATCAGCGGGTGATCGATGGGGGTAGAGTCATCCATGCCCAGCCGATCCATGAGGCCGGCAATATTGTCCGACCCGAACAGGCGCATCAGATCGTCTTCCAGGGAAATATAGAACCGGCTCGACCCTGGATCTCCCTGGCGGCCAGCCCGGCCTCGCAACTGATTGTCGATCCGCCGGCTTTCATGGCGCTCAGTACCAATGATGTGGAGACCACCCAGGGCCACCACCTTGGCATGGTCGGCTTCGGTAATGGCCTTAGCCCTCTCCAACTCCTCGCGGTAGGCTTGGGGATCGGCCTCCGGGTCAATGCCTTTGCGCTTCAGCTCCTTAAGGGCTAGCGCTTCCGGATTGCCCCCCAACATGATGTCGGTGCCTCGGCCAGCCATGTTGGTAGCGATGGTTACCGTATGCGATCGACCGGCTTGAGCGATTATCTCTGCCTCTTGCTCATGGTATTTAGCGTTGAGGACCTGGTGCGGTATCCCCCGCTTTTTCAGCATCTGGCTCAACCGCTCCGACTTTTCAATGGAAATGGTGCCTACCAGCACCGGCTGCCCTTTGGCGTACCGCTCAGCAATCTCCTCTACCACTGCCCGAAATTTGCCTTCCTCGGTACGATAGACCACATCAGGATAATCAATACGAATCATCGGCTTGTTGGTGGGGATAATCACCACGTCCAGCCCATAAATCTTCCGGAATTCCTCTTCCTCGGTGGCCGCCGTGCCGGTCATACCTGCCAGCTTCTTGTACATCCGGAAATAATTCTGGAAAGTAATGGTGGCCAGGGTTTGGGATTCCCGTTCGATCTTGACTCCTTCCTTAGCCTCGATGGCTTGGTGCAAACCATCGCTATAGCGACGGCCGAACATTAGTCGGCCAGTAAACTCATCCACGATTATTACCTGACCGTCCTTGACGATGTAATCGCGATCCCGCTTCATCAGAACGTGGGCTCTAAGGCCCTGGTTTACCGCGTGGGAAATCTCGATGTTCTTTTCATCGTAGAGGTTGTCAACCCCCAGCATGCGCTCCATCCGGGCTACCCCTTCTTCTGTCAAGGCCACGGTATGGGCTTTTTCGTCCACCGTATAATCCCGATCCCGCTTAAGCTGAGGCACCAGCCTAGCCACCGTGTAGTAAAGCTCGGTGGGCTTATCAGCCATGCCGGAAATGATGAGCGGGGTCCGGGCTTCATCGATGAGGATAGAGTCCACCTCATCGACGATGGCGTAATTGAGGGAACGCTGAACTACCTGGCTGGGGTGAAAAGCCATATTATCCCGGAGGTAATCAAAACCAAACTCATTGTTGGTGCCATAAGTGACATCACAAAGGTAAGCTCGGCGCCGCTCGCCATAATCTAGGCCGTGGACAATCAGTCCCACCGATAACCCCAGAAAGCGGTAAATCCGGCCCATCCACTCGCTGTCGCGCTTGGCCAGGTAGTCGTTTACAGTGACCACATGTACGCCTTCCCCGGGAAGGGCGTTCAGATAGACCGGAAGGGTAGCCACCAGGGTTTTTCCTTCGCCAGTTTTCATCTCGGCAATCCGCCCCTGGTGCAAAACTATGCCGCCCATTAGCTGAACGTCAAAGTGGCGCTGCCCCAGGGTTCGCTTGGCCGCTTCCCGAACCACAGCAAAAGCTTCCGGCAACAGCTCATCTAAGGTTTCGCCCCGGTCCAGCCGCTGCCGGAACTCAGCCGTCTTGGCCCTAAGATCTTCATCGCTAAGCCTTGCAAGCTTCGGCTCCCAAGCATTTATTTCGGCTACCTTGGGCGCCATCCGCTTAATATCTCTCGCATTATCGTCAAGCCAGTTGCGCAATAAATTCAACATGGCCATTACTCCCTTCTTCAGCTTCTCCATTGTAACACCAGCGCTATCCCATTTCAAGGAATACCGGCGGAAGGCAAAAGCAAGCCTAAGGCTCAGCTCCAAACTGAAATAGCTTGGCACAACCCCAAAAATGTTGTATCTTTAGCAAAGAGTGGTTACTAGCCACCCTCATCCCTGGAAATGCCTAAATTAGGGGTGACTGGAGAGGAGCGGGACGCGAATAACTCCAAACTAAATAGAGGAGCGTATTCCATGATAGTCTCGTGTATTATCCCTGCCTATAACGAAGCCGATACCGTGGCGGCGGTGGTACGAGCCACCCGTAGCGTTACTCAGGTCGATGAGATCATCGTAGTCGACGATGGCTCCACTGACAATACAGCACTAGCAGCTCAACGGGCTGGAGCCAAGGTGATCGCCCTTCCAGAGAATGTGGGCAAGGGGGGAGATTTAGCCACTGGCATAGCCCAGGCTAAAGGCGAGGTTTTAGTCTTTCTGGATGCTGACCTAGTGGGGCTAAAGCCTGGCCATGTGTCCAAGTTGCTGGAACCAGTCTTAGCTAACCAGGCTGACATGGCCACAGGGGTATTTGCCAATGGGCGGTGGATTACCGACCTGGCCCAACAGATAACTCCATTGCTGTCTGGCCAGCGCGCCCTGCGTCGAGAAATCCTGGTTGGCATCGATCTAGGCTCCATTGGTTTTGCGGTGGAGGTAGCTTTAGATCGCTTGGCCCGAAACCATAAACTCCGGGTCGTCCATGTACCCCTGCCCCAGCTTACCCATCGAACCAAAGAAGAAAAGCGAGGAGTGCGCAAGGGCGTGCCCGCCCGCCTAAAGATGTACCGGGAAATCGTCTTTTATCTCACCCGGGCTTGGTATGGCCTTTCCCGGCAATGGGTAAGAAAGCGGCTTGGAAGTAGCCTTTCCTTCCGCCGCCTAAGCTCGATCTTGCTAGTCTTGGCAGTGGTGTCCGCCTTAACCGGCGGCCTGGATTTACGTGGTTACTATCTAGCCGAGGCCCAGAGCTCTGGGCTCCAACCTTTGCCCCCTCTCGGGGATCGCGTTCTTATCATTTCTCCCCATCCCGACGACGAAACCCTAGGGGCAGGCGGATTGATTCACCAGCTCGCCCGCCAGGGCAAACAAATACAAGTAGTGTTCCTGACCTCTGGCGATGCCTTCGCCGGCGGAGCCCGGCGTTGGTTTGACAGCAGTTACGTTAGTCCCCGGGACTACCGGTATTACGGTCGCATCCGGGAGAAGGAAGCAATCAAGGCTGGCCGAGCTCTGGGCTTGGAGCAAGCTCAAATTACTTTCCTCGGCTTTCCCGACAAGGGCTTGGCTGACCTGTGGTGGAATCGGTGGAACCCAACCCACCCCTTGACCTCCAAAGCCACCCAGCTAGACCATTCGCCCCATACCGGCGATGTCTACTGTGGCTCAGCTCTTAATGGAAGGCTAAAGATGGTTTTAGCTACCTTCAGGCCTACGGATGTTTTCGCCCCCTGCCCGGACGAATCTCATCCTGACCACTGGGCCGCCAACGTCTTTACCGTGGCTAGCCTACAGGGCCTAGACCCCTCCCCTCGCCTTTACTTCTACCTCATTCACAAGGGAATGTGGCAGGTGTCTCCAGTTTGGCCCAAAACCCGGCCTTTGACCCCTCCAGCCTCAATGTACTTGCCCGATTTACACTGGTATAAGAACGGACTGTCTGCCGATGACTTAAGGGCCAAGAAGGCAGCAGTGGACTGCTACCAGACCCAGCGTCGGGTTATGGCCGAGTTCTTAGACAACTTTCTCCGGCCCAACGAGATTTTTGCCAGCTGGGCCCCTAAAAGCTTGCCGGTTGCTGCTGCCGGTAATCAGTACCCGGCGGCAGTATGCGACGCCCGCGGCGATACCTTGGGTAAGAGCGTCATAAATGGCACTGACTTAAAAGCAATCTATCTGGCCAGCAACGGCTCTAACCTGGTTATCCGGCTGGAGACCTGGGACGGCCTCAACCCTCTGGCCACCTACCGGCTGGGCTGGTATGCCATATCCGGCAACAAGGTTCAGAGCTGGATCGCAGCGCTGCACTACCGGCAACCAAGCCAGGATCCTACCATGGCCCAATTCACCCGGTCCGAGCATAGCCTGGCCAGCCCATCCGCCCAGCTATCCCTAAGCCTCATCAGCGGGCCAGCCGGGATCAATCCTTCCAGTTTGCAGGCTAGGGTAGTGGGCCAAAACCAAATTGAGGTAGAGCTCCCCATTAACCTGATTCAAGGCCAAACGATAATGGTAGGGGCCGAGGTGCGGATTGGGCCCATGCTTTGGGACCGAACCAGCTGGGCCCCGGTACGGGCGTGGCTTCCACGGCTCTAACCGACGGAGGCGTAAGGATGGCACCCATGGTTTTTGGCCTCGAAGAAGAAGTATTTATAACTGAACCTGACAAGCCTTCGTTGCAGTCACTTTACTATTTGGCACTGTTGGTCAAGAAGAATCCGCGCTTTTACTACACCCATACCCATTGCAATTTCAATCGGGGCAAGGATCTGCGCCTAGGCCTTATGAGCGGCGTAGAAATCTCCACCGGCATCCACAGCTCCCCGGAAGCCCTGGTGGCCGACCTCGCCCAAAGACGGCGGGATCTGGCCGAAGTGACCAAGGGCTTTATCGTGCCGTTGGGAAGCCTAATTGACCAAGAAGCTCCCACCAACGTCTCCGGTATGCATATCCATATCGGCGGGTTCTCCAACCCTCAGGAACGACAACAAGCCTACGACAAATTGATTTATTTCTTGCCGCTGCTGGCGCTGCTCACCGCTAACGCACCTTTAGCCGGAGAGCGCTGGTTTGGCGCCTCCTATCGCTGGGCCCATTCCTTTGCCATTGGCCCGCTTCGCCCCCATGACCCCTATTACCGTTTTCAGGATGTCATCTTCTCCCAGCGATTGGGTACCCTGGAACTGCGCCTTTTTGACCCAGTTTGGGACTTGGAGCGGGTACGGCTGCTGTTAACCTGTATTCAGGCCATCTTGGCCAAGGCTGCCTCGCGCCCCCAAGACATCGCCCGCTACAATCGCTTGCGGCAGCTGGTAGCCCGACAAGGTTTTGTGAAGGAACTGGAGCCAGTTTATCAGGAGCTTACGGCGCTAGTTACGGAAGTCGCTTTGGACCGTACCCTTTTTCAGCAGCCGCCGGGGGTGCAGGTTTACCGCCTCTGGCAAGAACAGGGTACTTTGGCCACTTATGGTGCCCTGGACGAAGCCTATCGAACCGGGCGTTTGCCAGCTCGCCGGCATTTTCCGCCCCCGGCCATGCATTTCCAGCCCTGGAAGGCAGTAGCCGGCATGTTCTTGTATTACTTACCCCGCTTGCCCTACAATCTTTGGAAGGTGTGGCTAGAATGGTAGCATCGGTTCTCAAGATCTCGCTTGTGGCCATGGGCGTGGTTGCCATCGGCCTCGCTCTAGTGTTAGTATGGTTGCGCCAGGTTTGGTTTTACCGCGACCCCCAGCGCATACCTCCAGCGGTAAAAGGGTCAATCGTGGCCCCAGCTGACGGGCAAGTGGTATATGTTCGCCCCTTTCGCCAAGGCAAGGTGGAGGCCGTGAAGTTAGGAACGAGAATACCTCTGGAGGAGATCCTTAAGGCAGCTCCCGAATACGGCCAGGAGGGGTGGATACTGGGAATCTATATGTCGCCCCTGGATGTCCATTTTAATTACGCTCCCATCAGCGGAAGGCTGACGCAAATGTACCACATCCCGGCCAGTTTCAATCTACCCATGGTAGACTTATGGGAGTACATTCGCCTGACTTACCTTCATAGAGCCATAGACCTATTTGGCCGTAAGCACCACCTTGAGAACGAGCGCTTGACCATGTTTTTAGAAGGAGACGGGATTCGGCTGGCTACGGTAGAAATTGCCGATAAGTTCGTCAACAAGATCACCCGCTTTGTGGAACCGGGCATGTTCGTGAAACAAGGTCAGAAAACCTCTTTCATCGGCCGGGGTTCGCAGGTAGATTTGGTCTTATTTGGTCAGGATTTTGACATTAAGGTTAAGGTAGGCGACCGGGTACGGGGAGCCGAGACCATTGTCGCCATACCTCAAGATAGCGCTAGCTCGACAATGAAAGGATGACAAAATGGAATTCTTTGATCATCTGTTGGATTGGGCTTCCAGCTCCACGCTGTACTTATGCATTCTTCTCTTTCTGACCTTATTAATAGAGGGCACGGGCATGCCGGGCATCCCTTACGAACCGGTATTCTTGCTAGCTGGATACTTCATTGCCACTCACCGCATAGATTTTTGGGAAGCAGTGGCAGTGGGTACGGCCGGAAACCTAATTGGAAACCTCGTCGGTTATTGGTTGGGAGCCACTCCCGGGCGCCGGCTTTTGTCGCGGTGGGGCTTTTCCATCGCCGACAAGCTCCAGAACCTGGAACAGCTCAACCGCTGGCTGATCCGTTACGGGCCAGCTGTAATCATAATCTCGCGCTGGTTTGGCCCTATCCGAACTCCGACCATACTGGGCGCTGGCTTTCTTAGCATGAACCTCAGGACCTACATCATCATGTCCACTATCGGCGCCTTCACTTGGACAGGAGCCTGGCAGTGGGGAAGCTGGAAGCTAGGCGATTTGGCCGTGGCCTACTGGCATTACTTGACTCCTGAACTCAAGGTTGCCGTTATCGTGGTGGCCACCATTGCCACCGTTCTTAGCGTGTGGTACTCCCTCAAATACCTCCAGCGCCAGCAAGCGTAAATTGGGTGGCCAACTCTAGAATAGCGCATCTAAGATGACCCCCAGGAAGATAAGGAAAAGGTTGGGGCTAGAAAGCTTGAATACCTTCCAAGCCTTTTCTGGGGTAGGGTCAAGGTATAAGGCCAGAGCTCCCAATAAGGTTAGGGCCGTCGCTATGCCCCCCAAAGTTGCGTATATCCAGCCTAAATCGGCCGCCCAGTATATCAAGGCGGCGAAAACCGCCAAGATTAGGCTGGTGGCCATGATGCAGCGAATCACGCTTAAGGTGCTTCGCACCGCTGGCAGCATGGGCACTTGGGCCCGCAAGTAGTCATTGCGGCAATAGAGGGCAATGCTCCAGATGTGATTGGGAATCCAAAGCACCACCAAAGCTCCCAAGAGGATAGGAAGCAAGTCTATCTTCCCGGCCACCGCCACCCAACCGAACAGCACCGGGAAGCCACCGCTAAAACCTCCCAGGACGATGTTGAGAGCCGTGCGGCGCTTGGACCAAACGCTATAGACCAGTACGTAATCTACTATCCCGCCCACCAGAGCCAGAACCGACAGCCAGTTAATGCTGGCCGCCAAAGCCAACCCCAACCCCACCAGCGCTAGACCGAAGTACAGGGCTTTAGCCGGCGGATAAATCCGCGCCGAGGGGATAGGCCGCTTGCGGGTGCGCTCCATAATTGCGTCCAAATCCCGGTCCACAAAGCAACTGATGGCGTTGGAGCCAGCGCAGGCCAAGGTAACAGCAAAAAAGGCCTCCATTAAGTTTTTCCAGGAAGCATTGGCTCCCGGGGCTAGCTGGGCCGCCGCAATCATGCCTGCCACCGCCGTAAAGACCAACAGCCCCACTGTGGCTGGCTTGGTTACTTCGATGTAGGACTTAATCTTAGCCCAGCCCACCACCTGGGGTATAGCCACTACCCCAGGAGCGTAGAATTGATCCTTGTCATAACCCATAAGTTCCTAAAAGCCACCCTTTCTGGTTATCCAAACACGCAGCTTAAAAAGTGCGCCTGATCAAGTTAGCACTAAGCTATGATTCGCCGCCGTAGCCAGATTTCCTGCTCTCTCAAGCCTGGCCCTGGCCAGCCGCCAATGCTTCCTTGGCGGCCGCAACAGTAAGATCAATATCCTCAGAGGTATGCGCCAACGAGACAAACCAACACTCAAAGGCAGAAGGGGCAATATAGATGCCCCGCTCCAACAGGCCCCGGAAAAATTCCTGAAAGCGGTTGCCATTGGTGCTGGTGGCCGATGCATAGTCGGTAACTGGCTGGTTGGGCTCGGAGGTAAAGAAGACCGACAGCATGCTCCCCACCCGGTTGACAGTTAGGGATACACCCGCTTCTTGGCCAGCAGCTTCCAGGCCAGCTTGCAGCTTGGCCGACAGCCGTTCCAACTCACCGTAAGCAGAGGCGGAGCTCAAAACTTCCAAGGTGGCTAGCCCGGCCGCCATGGCCAGCGGGTTGCCGGAGAGGGTACCCGCCTGGTATACCGGGCCAGCCGGGGCCACCATCTCCATAATCTCCCGGCGCCCTCCGTAAGCCGCCACCGGAAGCCCGCCACCGATGACTTTGCCCAAGCAGGTGAGGTCCGGCTGGACCTGATAGAGTTCCTGGGCGCCGCCATAGGCCACCCGGAAGCCGGTCATAACCTCATCGAAAATTAGCAGGGACCCATAACTCCGTGTGAGGTCGCGCAAACCTGGCAAAAAGCCTGGTTGGGGAGGAATACAGCCCATATTGCCGGCCACCGGTTCCACGATTACCGCCGCTATCTGGTGGCCGCGTTCCCTGAATGCCCGCTCAACGCTGGCCAGGTCGTTATAAGGCAGCACCAAGGTGAGCTGAGCCAAGGCCTGGGGCACACCCGGGCTGGTCGGAACCCCCAAGGTCAAGGCACCCGATCCGGCCTGAATGAGCAGGTGGTCGGCATGACCATGGTAGCACCCCTCAAACTTGACGATGAGGTCGCGCCCGGTGTAGGCTCGGGCCAACCTCAGGGCGCTCATGGTGGCCTCGGTGCCGGAGTTCACCATCCTGACCACCTCTATGGAGGGCACAGCTTCCACCACCCGCCGGGCCAGCTCGATCTCTAGTTCGGTACAGGCGCCGAAGCTGGTACCTACCTCCCTGACTACTCGGCTTAAGGCCTCCACCACCCTCGGGTGGCGGTGCCCCAAGATCAGCGGCCCCCAGGAGCCCAGGTAATCTATGTATTGGTTGCCATCCACATCGTAAACCCGGGATCCCTGGCCATGATCAATAAAGATGGGATCCATGCCCACAGCCTTAAAAGCGCGTACCGGGCTATTTACCCCACCGGGCAGATATCTCAGGGCTTGCCGAAAGAGCTCCTCAGACCGCAGCCACTTTCCTTGTTGCCGCACTGGCACACCTCCCATTTTAAGCATAAGTCATGCTGGTTTTCTTAATTTCAACGGTGCTGAAGAGAATCCTGTAGTCCCGAACCTTCAGTTCGTCGGCCAGCTCCTTTACTACTGCCTCAACTTGGCTGCGGCGCTGGCCATGGACCATGAAGAACAGATTGTAGGGCCAGCCTGGCGCCGGCTTCCTCTGGTAACAATGGGTGACCCGCCTGTCCCGGGCCAGGGCTTCCCCCACCTCCTCTAGCCGCCCGCTGGGGACTTGCCACAACACCAAAGCATTGGCCGCTACCCCGGCCCGTCGGTGAGCCAGCACTGCTCCCACCCGGCGCAACCTGCCTTCGGCCTGCCACCGGCGCAGCCGGGAAAGCACCTCTCCCTCACTCCAACCGATGGCGTCGGCAATACGAGCAAAAGGCCTGGCCTCAAGGGGGATGTTGCCCTGAAGCTGGGCAATCAAATCCGCGTCTACCAATTTATCCTTGCTCATGCCCTTTTCCTTTCCTTTGAAAAACAGCTTACTTCCACCCGCCCAGCACTCAACCTTGGGCTCAACATAGCCCAGCCAGGCACTGGCGGTTTGGTCCGGTTAGACTCCGTGCCTACAGCCTCAACTTGAGTGCTGGGCGGCCAACTCCTGGCCCAGGTCAAAACAAACCCGGATCTTATACACCCGCTCAGTGGGAAACTGGACCACGTCTGCTAAGCCAGCCTCGGCTTTTATGGCAGCGATTTCTCGCTGAAGGGCTGGTTCGGAAGCTGCCATCACCGTGAACCACAGGTTGAGCTCGCCCTCCCGTAGGTAGCAGTGGGTTACGCCCGGATGCCTGTGGATGGCGCTGGTAACCTGCTCCAGCTCCCCCTCGTCTATTTTGGCAGCACACAGTATCCCTTGGTAGCCCAGCTGCCGAGAATTAAAGATACCGCCCAGGCGCCTGATTACCCCGTTAGCTTTCAGCCGCCTTAGCCGAAGCAAAACCTCTTCTTCTTCCATGCCCAATTGCTGGCCGATGGCAGCAAAGGGTCGCTCAACCAAAGGCAGGCCGGCCTGTACCAAGTTGAGCAGCCGGCGATCTTGCTCATCCAGCCTGATGCCGCCGGTTGGCGCTTGCCCGCCCTTACTCACTGGCCGCCACCTCGCCCCTGGGCTGATACCCCCGGCCACCCCGGTACAAACACCACGGCTCCTCGGCCATGAAGTCGCCATGATAATAATAAGCCCGGGCCCGGCAGCCGCCGCAGGCTTCTTTGTAAGCACAGTCCCCGCACCACCCAGAATACTTCTGGCTCCGCAGGCGCAGGAATACTGGGCTATCCTGCCAAATGCGATTGAAAGGCTGCTCTCTAACGTCGCCGCACTCCAGGTCCAGGTAAGCGCAGGGCTGCACTTTCCCCACTGGGTTGACGATACAGTAAGAGATGCCTGCCAAACAGCCCTTCTGGAAGCGAATGGGAATACCCATCTGTTTAGCGATGCGAACGAACTGGGGAGCGCAAGTAGGTTTAAGCTCAATATCGACCTGGCGCTGCTTGCTGAGGATTTGGCGCAGCTTGGCTTCGTATCCTTCGGCCCGCAAGCTGGCCCGCTCGATCTCTACCGCCCTGCCGGTAGGAACCAAAAAGAACAGGTGATGCCCCCGAGCCCCCATCTGCACGGCTAAGTCAGTCAAGGGGATCACTTCTTCAGCATTCCAATCCATAACCGTGGTATGCACCTGGAAGGGCAAGCCGGCTCGGCGGCAAGCCTCCATGGCCCGAAGGGCACCTTGGTAGGCGCCGGGTAGGCGCCGGAAGCGATCTTCCTTTTGGGGGTCAGTGCTATCCAAGCTAATGCCCACCGCTCCTACCCCAACTGCTTTCAGTTCCTGAGCCCATTCCTCAGTTAGCAGGCTACCGTTGGTGCCGAGGACCGGCCGAATCCCCTCCTCCACCGCAGTGGCCAATAATTCCAATAGGTCGGGCCGCAGTAGCGGCTCACCGCCACTGAAGATCATCATCCGGAATCCTGCCTGCTTGGCTTGCCGGATAAGCTCCTTTCCCTCCTGGGTGGTCAACTCCTCCTCGGCTCGAGTTCCGGCATCGCGGTAGCAATGGTCGCAAAACATGTTGCACTGGTTGGTTACATTCCAAGATAGCATCATCGCCATCGCCCCCCATCCGCGATTTCTAGGCCTCAGCTAGCCATCGGGCCACATCGGGAGCGTAATAGGTCAATATCAGGTCCGCGCCGGCCCGTTTCATGGCGGTGAGCATTTCCAAAACCACCGCCCGTTCGTCCAGCCAGCCCCTGGCGGCTGCCGCTTTGACCATGGCGTATTCCCCGCTGACATTATAGGTAGCCACCGGGCAGGGGAACTGCTGCTTAATCTCTTTTACCACGTCCAGATAGGCCAAAGCCGGCTTTACCATAATGATATCGGCGCCCTCCTGCCAATCTAAGGCTGCCTCCAGCAGGGCCTCGCGCCGGTTGGGCGGATCCATCTGGTAGCTCCTGCGGTCGCCAAAGGCGGGGGCAGAACCAGCTGCTTCTCGAAACGGCCCGTAAAAGGAGGAGGCATACTTGGCGCTATAAGCCATGATGGCCACTTGGGTAAAGCCGTTGGCATCCAGTTTTTCCCGGATGGCCCGCACCCGACCGTCCATCATATCCGATGGTGCCACCAAGTCGGCCCCAGCTTCCGCATAGCAGAGAGCAGCCCGAGCCAATAGTTCCAGGCTAGGGTCATTGGCAATTCTTCCGCCGCCTTCATCCGGTAAACCGCAGTGCCCATGGCTGGTATATTCGCACAGGCAGACATCGCAGATCACCACCAGCTGGGGAAAATGCTGCTTGAGTGCCCGCACCGCCCTAGGTACCGGCCCCTGGGGATCCCAAGCCCCAGAACCGACAAAATCCTTGTTTTCGGGGATGCCAAACAGGATTACCGCAGGGATCCCCAGCTCCACTAATTTCTCGGCCTCCGGTAGCAATCGATCCACCGAATACCGGCTTATGCCCGGCAACGAGGGCACCGGTTCGACCTTATCCTGCCCGTAGGTTACAAACAAAGGATAAATGAGATCATTTCGATTGAGCTCTGTTTCCCGCACCATCTGGCGCAAAACCGGGTTTTGCCGGAGCCGGCGCTGGCGCCGGTAGGGAAAACCAGGACTACTAAAGCTCACAGCCATCATCAGATCCCCTCCGCTCTTTCAGGCCGATACTTCCGAAACATTTCCCATGCCGGGGCGCTGGCGCCGGCTCCACATGGGCTCGCCAGCGATCCGTATGGCTCCTCGTCACCCTTCGGCGGGGTTCCCGGCCAATTCGACCTCCTGTCTCAAGAGGCCGGCCTCGGACGTCCTGTCCTCGGCCCCGCCTTCGGGCTCGGTCTCGCCAACGGCTCGCAGGGCTCGCCCAAAGTCGCCTTGCGCCAGCATCCCGGCCATTTTCATACTTCTCTCGGATGCACCTTCAGGCCAATCTCTTCGTCGGTAAGGTAACAAGCCGGGTCCGACTCCCAGAAGTCCCCAGTAGCCGCCTCCG
>JACIYF010000022.1:0-17500 GCA_014360065.1 Clostridia bacterium
GCAGCAGGAGTCCAGCGGGTAGCAGTGGCCGGCAAATTTGCCGTCCGTAACTGGGCCCATGAGCTTAAAGTCAGGGACTTGGCCGCCCAGCACTACCCAGAGCTGAAGCTATTCTTGAGCCACGAGCTATGCGGCCAGCTCAACCTGCCCCGCCGGGCGGTGACTACCGCCCTAACTGCAGTAACCCAGGAGGCTTACCAAGGATTTTGGGAGCAGGTGGAAGCGGCGCTGGAGAAAAGGGGTATAGCTGCTCCCGCTTACGTAGTTAAGGCCGATGGCGGCGCCCTGCCGCTGGCCCAAGCCAAGCGCCACCCGGTGGAAACCATCTTTTCCGGACCAGCTTCCAGCGCCCTGGGGGCGCTGGCCCTGGGCCAAGCCGCCTCCGGCTCAGAGCGGCTACCGGGAACCGAGGGCTCCCCATTGACCGCGGTAGTAATCGACATCGGCGGCACCACCACCGACTTGGCCTTAATTCTTAACGGCCAGCCCCTGTTGGCCAGCAAGGGTGCCGCCTTGGCCTGGCCGGGAGCGCCATCAGGTGCAAGCCAGCTCTTTACCCACGTCCGAGCGCTGGCGGTTCGATCTCTCCCCCGGGGAGGAGATTCTCAGGTCAGGCGGGAGGGGGAAGGGCTGGACCTGCGCATCGGCCCGGAGCGCCTAGGACCAGCAGCTTGCTTGGGCGGCCCGGCGCCTACCCTCACCGATGCTTTGCGCTACCTGGGAGAGGCCAGCATAGGGGACCGGGACCGGGCTAAGGCCGCCCTAGGCCGCCTGATGCCCGACTCGAGAACCACGCCAGCGGACGGCGATGCTGGAGAGGCTGCCGGCCTCAGCCGGTTGGCCCAGGTGGTGGTGGAGCAATTCGTATTCGACCTAGCTTCGTCGGTAGAAGCCATGTTTCAGGCCTGGCGCGAGGAGCCGGCTTACCGGGTGTGGGAAATCATGCAGGGCCGCACGGCCCGCCCCGACCTGATCATTGGCATCGGGGCGGCAGCCGCCGCCATCGCCCCCCGCCTAGCTCAGAAGCTGGGCTGCCGGTACTGGCTTCCGCCTTACTACCAATCTGCCAACGCAGTGGGCGCTGCCCTGGCCCGGCCCACCCTCTACCTCACCTGGCGGGCCGATACTGAACAAAGCCGCTACCAGGTAGCCGAAACCGGACAGCAAGGCGAGCTCGAAGAATTGGGAATAAGCTCCGGGACTAGGTTAACCCCGGAGCAAGCCGAAGCAGTAGTCCAGAGGTTATTGATCCAGGAAGCAAATCGGCAGGCTCGGTTCTCCGCTACTCCGGCCAGGGAAAGCGGCCCAGGCGATCAAGGCGGGCTGACCGGTAGGAACAGCTCGGATAGCCTGGGTGCAACTGGCCGAGGTGGAGCGGGCGCGCCAACTGACCCGGAGGGCCAGGGTGCACCTAGCACGGAAGGCTCTGGCCTGCCAACTGCCCCTGCGGGAACTGGGGATTGGCAGCCCGAGATCGTCTATAGTGAAAGCTTCAACGTGGTGCGGGGCTGGCGCACGGTGGGAAGAATCCTAGAAATAAGAGCCCAGCTGCCACCGGGGCTGGTTGTCCCGCTCCTGCCCCTGCCGGAATCGGGTAGCGCTGCTGGTGAGGTCGGCACCGAGTCCGATCTTAGCGTTGCCAGAGGACTTGGGCCCACCGCCCAAGCTGGCGGAGCTGCCCCCGCTCCGGGCGCCGGTGGCGAGGCTATTGGCTCCGGCAGCGCCGCCACGGGGGCTAGCGGCCAATCTGCCGACGCGCCAGGCGTCGCCCCCGCCTTAGGTGGCCCTGCTCCCGATATCGCTTCCGCTTCCCTGGTGCGGCCGGAGCTCGGCCTAGTATTCTTCCCCGCCTTCGACTGGGCCATTGAGCCCACCCATCCCGAGCGAGAAGAACGCTTGCTCTATACTAAGGACCAGATCTTTGAGGAAGGGCTGATGGATTTCCCGGCCATCCGTGAGTACAAGGCCCAGCCCTGCAGCCCCAAAGATGTAGCCCGGGCTCATTTTTGCATCCCTGAGGTGGAAAACCAAGTGACCGAGGCTCACCTGATTGCCGCCGGATCCGCCATCCTGCTGGCCCGCGCCTACATGGAGGGGCAAGTAACCCGGTCCTTTGCCCTGGTGCGCCCGCCCGGCCACCATGCCCGGCGCATCGCCCACGGCAACCGTGGTTTTTGCAACATCAACAATGAAGCCATCATGATCGAATACTTGCGCCGCCACTACGGAGTGAAGCGGGTGGCCATCGTTGATACCGACGTCCACCACGGCGATGGCACCCAGGACATTTATTACGATGATCCCGACGTCCTATTTATTTCCATCCACCAGGATGGGCGCACCCTTTATCCCGGATCCGGCTTCCCTGGTGAGCGGGGCGGGCCCAATGCCGGAGGCTTTACCATCAACATCCCCCTTTTGCCCGGAAGCACCGACGCTACTCTCCACTATGTGCTAGATGAGCTCATCTTGCCCATCCTGGAGGAGTTTCAGCCTCAAATCATCGTCAATTCCGCCGGCCAGGACAACCATTATACCGATCCCTTGGCCAACATGAGCTTTTCCGCTCAGGGCTACGCCCGGCTAACCGAGAAGCTCAAGCCCGACCTAGCAGTACTTGAGGGCGGCTACGCCATTGAAACTGCCCTGCCCTACGTCAATCTGGGCTTGATTTTAGCGCTAGCGGGGATGGACTATTCCTGGGTAAGGGAACCCGATTATCCGACCGGAGGGCTTAAAGAAAGCGAGGAGATCCGCTCCTACACCAAGGGTCTAGTGGCCAGAGTGCGGGAAATCTGGCAGCAGCGGGGCCAAGTCTATGATGGCAGCTACCGGTTGGGGGATGGTTACTGGTCCACCCGGCGGTCGGTTTTCTATGATACCGATGGCATCCGCGAGCTACAGGAAGAAAGAATCAAGGATTGTCCCCGGGAGGACTGCCTAGGGTACAGCTTCATCGCTTCCCGGGCAGTGGGACCAGGAATCGGCTCCCGGAACATCCTGGCCATCAGCATCCCCTGGCGCGCCTGTCCTAGCTGCGCCAGCGAGGCCAGGGAACTCTACCGCCACATGGCCGGGCCCCAGCGGCCCAGGGAAGCCTACCAGCACGTCTATCTACAGGATAA
Organism: Clostridia bacterium; assembly: GCA_014360065.1. NCBI lineage: Bacteria > Bacillati > Bacillota > Clostridia > Clostridia bacterium. Next base: position 3,126 of record JACIYF010000022.1, read on the forward strand.
GCCCGAGGACACTTATCGGCATTACGACCTAGCCAAGGACCAGGAAACCGTCCTCTAATCGGCCGTTACGGCCACAGAGGCGCCGGCGGCGCAAGGCTACTTGCGCTTACCAGCGCCGCTCATAGAGCTCGGAACAGGGAATGCAGACAATCTGGCCATCCCGCACCCGGGCTCTTGGCTCCATGACCTTCTCCCCGCAACGGGCACAGGTTACCGAAGAAAAGATCCTCGCCTTGTCCGGGAAATCCAGCTTGACTTCCTGGATTTGGCAGATCTCTTCCTCCGGCATTTCCAGGATGCGCTGCACTCGTTCCGCCTGGAGCTTCCGGTACTGCTCCTCTTCCTCCGGCCTAGCCTGGCCAGCCATGACTTTAGACCGGAGCTCGTCCGGCTTGGGTCCCGCTCCTTGTCCTACAGATAGGCCTCCTTGGTGGCGGCCTAGGTCCTTTACCACTACCCGTACCGCCCGGCCATCGCTGCGCCGGCCGATGGTATAGGCGTGCTTTCCGTAATCGCGGAAGAAGAGGTTGCCCTTGCCGGCGGTGCAGCCGGTGACCACCTGGACAGCATCCACGCCGCAGGAGTCGGTCTCAGCAATGGCTATCAGCTCCTCATCCGCCGCGCGCCCGCCTACGCCTAAGGCCCGCAGCGCCGCCTTGGCCGCTCGATAGCCGCTGGCCAGCCCCGGACAGCTGTGCCCGTGAAATTCTACCGCCTTTTCCCAATCCGTCCTTTCCTGGTCCATATCCACTCCTCCCCTGCGATAACTCCCCTGCGATAACTCCACTACGAAAACTTGTTTGCTCTTGGCTGGCTGGCCCGCTACTCCTTGGCTCCGTAACCCTTCGCTGAGCCACTCAAAGCTCCGTCTTAGGTTCCGGCGGGCTTCCCGGCCGATCGGACCTCCGTGTCCGTAGCCGCAAAGGCATCTCTTGCTGGATCTCTAGAACATGCGGCGCTTGACAAATACCATTACCGTACCCAAGGTGAGGAGAAACGAGGCCCCCACCACCGCCGAAAAGGCCCAGGGCGCCTGTTGGCCAGGCAAAGGCACGTTCATGCCGTAGAAGCTGGCCACCATGGTGGGTATGGCCAGCACAATAGTAACCGCAGTAAGGAATTTCATCACGATGTTGAGGTTATTGGATATTACTGAAGCAAAAGCATCCATGGTCTCGGTAAGGATGCGGGTGTAAATATCGCCCATATCGATGGCCTGGCGGTTTTCAATAATCACGTCCTCCAAAAGCTCCCGATCTTCCTCGTACATTTTGATAAGCTGCGACTGGGCCATTTCCACCTGCACCCGGTCGGGCTCGCACTCGCGCCGCCAATCGGATGCTTCGCCCCTCGCTTCAGTAGAAAACGATAACGCCTGCCAACCTGACCAACCTGGGGCCGGCGCCCCAGTATGCGGGTCCCAGCCTAACTGCGAGCGCAGCAGCTTTTCCATGACGATTTCGTTGGCTTTGAGCGAGGTAGTGAAGTAAACCAAGCTCTTCTGCAACCCGAGGAGGCTAATTAATTCCTCATTCTTCATGGATTGGTGCAGGCGGCGCTCGATTTCATCGCTCTTTTTGTCGATTTGCTTCAGGTAGCGCAAATAGAGGGCCGCAGTTTTATAAAGGATTTGCAGGAGAAAACGGGTCTTCTTATAAGTATAAAAAGTCCGCAACCGAGAGCGCTCAAACTCGTTGAGGAGTTCATTGTCCTCCAAGCATACAGTAGCCACCAGCTCATCGGTAATGATGATGCCCAAAGGCAGGGTATCAAAGGTTTTGTCCCGAACCACCGGGATCTTAATAATAATCAGCACTTGGCCCTCTTCGGTCTCAATCCGCGAGCTTTCTTCTTCATCTAGAGGGTACTCCAATAGCTCCCGGGAGATGATGGTATGGGAAGCTACCTGCGCCAGCTCTTCGGGAGTAGGGTTTACCAGGTTGATCCAGCTACCCTTCTCCCCTAGGTTGTCAATTGCCATAAGCTCTTCACCGACTGTCTTGTAAATCCGAAGCACCTTGCTTCCCCCCTTTCTTTCTAGCTAATGGTCCTGCGCTTGCCAGCGGCCCGCCCATGCTCCCGGTGTTCGGTCCGACCGCCCGCGCGCCCGCGCCTCCACCACCGACCCGCCTGTACCTTCTACCAACCTGCCCGCCGCCCGGCTAATCCAGCGGACCGGCCAATAAGCCGCCCCTCGTCCCGGCTGTCCCCTCGTCTGCCCCGCCATCTACCAGCCGACCCATCCGCTGCCCGGCCAGTCCCGCGGGCCCGCCGCCAATGCCGGAACTAAACCTTTTGGCCTTTACCTTCCTGCCGTTTTTTCATCATCAGCGGCAGGGCCTGGCGCAAGCCTTTGGAGCGGATAAGGTTGATGGCCAGCCCGGCTTGGCTAGTTTCATAGAATTTCTTGCCGTAGCGCTTGAGCTTCTCCATATCAATGCTGAAGCCCAGGCCTGGCGCCGTAGGTGGATCCACCGTTCCATCATAGTCCACCTTTATAGGCTCAGTAAGAATCCCATCTCGAACCTCAGGTACCCAGCCTGGAGGTTCATAAGGGTACTCCAGGGGCAGATCGTTCTCTGGGTCGGCCAGCATCACTTGCTGGTTAATGTAAAAGCCAATGCCGTTGGTCCAGGTATGGGGCGAAAACCCTAGTCCTCGTTCCCGGCAGGCCTGCATCACCCGACGGGCAGTAGCAATGCCCCCGGCAAAGGTGGCATCGGGCTGGTAAATGTCTAAACTTTGCTTTTCCAGCATGATTTTAAGTTCATCCCAGCCATAATTGAGCTCGCCCCCGGCAATCTTGGTCCTGGCCTTGGTGCGCAGGTGGGCTAAGCCATCATAATCCCGGGCGTCCAGGGGTTCCTCCAGCCAGGCTATTTGATAATCCTCGCAAGCCTTGGCAAATTCTGCCGCTCGCTCCCAGGTCCAGGCGGGAATATCGTCAACGATGGTCACCCGCCAACCCTGGTTGGCATCTACGGCAATCAGGTAGTCCGATCCCAAGGCTTCCCGAACCGCCCGCAGCTGGGCCACATCATCCTGGAAGTGGGGCGATTTGACCCGGAGCTTGATCCCCTTAAATCCCTTGGCCTTGATCTGGAGGGCTTCTTCTGCCCGCTGCTCGGGCGAATGCAACTCTCCGGTGGAACAGTAAACCGGAAGGCGCCGGGCCTTGCCGCCCAACAGCTCGTAAACCGGCTGGCCCTTGGCCTTGCCGATTATATCCCAAAAAGCTGGCTCGATCCAGTAGTTACGCCATCCCAGATATGAAGCTTCTTTCAATCGCTGGTGAACTAAGTCGATGTTGGTGGGGTCAAGCCCAATTAGATAAGCGCCGATGAGGTCGCCCAACCCTTCCCGCTCACGCCCCATGGCCGCTCCTGCGCTCCACCCCTCAATGCCCTCGTCAGTAGTCAGGCGGATCAGATCAAAAGTATTGTGGGTCTGGGGATAACCAGGAATCCAGGTCGGATAAAAAGGAGCTGGACAAGGTATAGAAACGTGATAGAGGGCAACCCGCGCAATTTTCATGCTCAGCGCCTCGCTTTCTCGGAATGTCTTGGAATTGGGGCCGCTTACGCCGCTCCTTCACTATAGCACGCTCCGGGCGCCAGTTCAAGAACGGCAAGTGGCGTGTCACAGAACGACGAGGCCACGGCCGGGCCAGTACGGTGTGCCCGGGGAGGTAATGCAACTCCTCCCAGCTTCCCCAAGGATTGCACCTCTTGGAAAACAACAGCATAGATTGAGGGCGAGGAAGGAAAAGACCTACCTCAAAAACCTTAGACGGTAAAAGGAGGTTTAGGCCTATGGATGGGGTGCATCGAGAAGTCAAGCGTGCCCTCGAGATCGACCTGGAAGAGATCCGGCTCCTGGCCGAGGCCGCTGCTATGGCCCCCAACATCGTCATCCGCTACAAGCTTCTGCGCCACATTGAAGATGAGCTAAGGGAGGTCTTCTTCTGGAACCACCACCTAGGGCACGTGGAGTATGCCGGCAGACCGCCTTATTACCCGCCCTATGACCCGTATCAGGCCGAAGGCGGGGACAAGGCCAAGTCAGAAGAATAGGCTACCCTTAAGGATAGGAGGTGCAAAAAATGAGTTGGACCGATCCCTTGCGCAAGGTACTACGTTTGGACGAGGAGGAACTTTCCCTTTGGCCCCGGATTGCCGCGGCTGAGCCCAGCGAGGGAGTAAGAGGCATCATTCAAGTTATGATTGAGCGGGAGAAAAGGGAGATGGAAGACCTCCGGGCCATGATCCGCCACTACGGAGGCTATGACGACCCGCCTATGTACTAGGGTGGGTCCAGAAATGAGTCCTGTCCCAAGGGGCACTACGGCCAGTAGGCCGCTAGGTGCCAGGGCTACGGTTGAGGTTGGTAGCAAGGCTGGTAGCAAGGGGCTCGGCCTAGATTTGACCAGGCTAGCCCCGTCCCTGCGCCGGCAGTCTTAGGGCCGCCGGAAACCTCCCGCGAGCATCCACCGGCTGTTACCATTGGGGACGGGGCAACAGCGGCCGGGGGCCGACCTTAATTGATTTAAGGTCGGCCCCCGGCTTTCCTTCCGAATTTTAATCCCTGCGCCCTTCCGCATACCTACCACCAAAAAGCGCCAACCTCACCCGAGACCTCAATCTTGTCGACTCAGGAGGTTGGTTGCTATAATTATAGCAACCGATAAGCAAAGTGGGGGTTAGAAAATGGGCTCCGAGTTTGTTAATACTAGGGATCTCAAGAATCGCACCACAGAATTGCTCCGAAAGGCGGAGGGTGGGAAGGTGTTGATCATTACTAGGAGGGGGAAGCCAGTGGCCACATTAAAAATGTACTCGCCACAAGATGTTATCGGGGCTGGGTCCACCAGCATCTATGAACAAATTAAGGAGAATATAGCCGAGAAATATCCAGCTTTAAAAAAGATGTCGACAAAAGAGCTGAGGGACGAGTTTGAATCTACTTCAAAAAAGGTAAGGGGTTTTGATTCCTGGGAGGAAATGGATAGAGCCCTTAAAGGAGATCCTTATGGTCTTAGTAGATAGCAACATAATCTTAATCGACCGCTTTTTCCGGCAAGATGCCAGGTACCAGATCAACCGAACTTTTTTGGATAAGCTTGATAAGGAACTGGCAGGTATTTCAATCTTCACTTTGCTAGAACTATGTGGAGTAGCTTCCTTCAATCTCAATGATCAGGAACTGGCTCTATGGCTTTATTCTTTTGACCAAGTGTACCCCATCCGAGTCCTGGACCCTTACGTAAGCCCGCCCAACGCAACTATCAAAGAGTACCTAATCCAGTTAGGCAATGGCTACGTCACTAGGGGCATGACCTTTGGAGATGCCGTACTCCTAAAAGAAGCTGAAGCCTACGAAATAGGCATCGTTACTTGGAACCCCAAGCATGTCCGTGGCAAGGGGCGGGTGCCGGTGCTAACCCCGGAAGAGTGGTTGGCCGCCCGGCCTTAGCCAACCAGCGGCAGCTGGCTCCGCCAAGGCTTGCCAGCGCTGGGGCCAAGCCGGGCTCTGAGCGCGGCTTTATGAGAGCTTTATCCTTTCAGGTTACCGGCGCTGGCTTTCCTGGAGGAAGTATTTCCGTAAGGTAAGGAGGTTCAGGCCAGCCAGGAAGTTTTGGCCGGTAGCTTCTCCTTTCCGCTTGGCAAGATCCCACCATCTGGCCGCCTGGCGGGCCCAGGCGCGCATGGCAGCTTCCTTCTGGCGGCCCAAAATCAAGCTGAAGGTTAAGTCCATGGCTTTCTCCAAGTCCGGCGTGATCCGCTCTAAAACCGCCTCCAACTCTCGAAGGTCGTTCACCGGCAGGCCAGAATTGGAAACCGATTTAGCTTGGGAGTTGAGCCTGCTCTCGGGCTGGCTACTATTGGAAGCTTTTGCGGCAGAGGCCAGCGTCCGGGGGGCCTTGCTCGCAACCGTAGCCTGAATCCGTCGCACCCGCAAAGGGCGTTTCTCCTCTCGTCTGGTCATTCCCCCAGGTCACCTGCCTCGATCCGGGACTGGGTTCTTGAATCTGGTTGAGGTGATTGAGCCCATATGGGAAAGCCTGGATTAAAGTCTTTCAGGTCATCGTCGGAAGGCGAGTTTCCGCCCGGACTAGCACCATCCGCTTGGGCCAGCCCGTCCCTGGCAGCGCCATCGACCGAAGCCGAGCGGATGGTATTAGTTTTTGGCTCGCCGCCGAGCCCAGCCCCGGCTCCAGCCCCGGCGGTCACCGCCCCGGTCGTGACCGCCTGGTCGGGCGCGGGCGGTGCCGGTGAGAGCGCCGCCGCTTGGGCACGGCCCTGCTGATACTGGTATTGGGCCTCGGCCACAATATCTTTTAGCCCTTCCTGGGTTCGGGCGATAAAACCTTGTACCTGATCGGATAGGGCAATAAGACCGTGAACCCCCTGCCGGAGCACCGGTCTCAGAGTTTTGCCCAGCGACGGTCCGGCAGTAAATAGGAAAGCGGTTCCTAAGGCCCCGGCCAGAAAATACCTGCCCTGAGGGGAAGATAGAAAACTGCGCAGCCGGCCCCACCAGCTACCCATTTCTCCTTCCATGACCTGGGCCAACTGGGAAGGGCTTAGCCCGTAATCTTGGGCTTGCTCCAACAAATCATCTACGATGGCATCGCCAATGCGGGCATAAGGGTTGCGGCGCCGCCGGCGCCAATCGGCTTCGGCAGCCCGAAGGCCAGAGAGCACTTCCCGGCGTATCCGCGATCGAGCCCGGCGGGAATCCGTAACCCCAGTTTCCGAGCCAAGACCTTCGCCTCCGGCTCCGTTCAAGCCATAGTCGCCTCGCCAATTGGCCGGCTCCCGGCGCCGCCTCCCGGCTCGCCCCATCCTTTCTCCTCGGCGCCGTTGCTCAAGCAGAGTCTCAAGCCTCTGGACCATCTCTTCCTGGAGCTCCCGCTTCAGATCCTCCCAATGGCCATAATCATCGGCCCGGGCTTCTCTTGGCGCCAAGCATTCTTCCCGGTTCTCCTCCTCTGCTTCTGAACTTTGGTAGGTCCTCCCTTCCGCACTAGGCAATCCAATCCACCTCCTGCCACCATGGCTTTGCCGGACCTGGCAATAAGTTCATGACTTTAGGATAGCTGCTTTTGAGGATAAATATGCAGGTTTTGCGAGCAATTGGCAGAATTAGTCGCAGACAGCTGGACAGATTAAAACTATTAGACCTATCAAGCGTACTTGATAAGGAGGTGGGTTCAGATGGCAAACTTTCGCTGGCTAGCTCGAACCAGGCTTACACCTTGGGCATGGGGCGCCATAGGTGTCGCCACCGTGCTTCTGGCTTCGCCTATGATTCGCAAAGGACTCCGGCGCGGCGCGGTGGGAGTGGCCACCGGTGCCATAGCCGCAGGCCTGGCCTTAGCCGAAGCCAGAAATAAGATCAAAGGTGCATGGGAATTACTGGTAGAAGAAATTCGCGCCCGCCGCTCTAATCCTGCGTCCGCAGATGAGGTCAAAGCCGGTGTAATGCCTGAAGAGACCTAATGGTAACAATTGGCCAAAGCCGGCGCCGGTAAGCAGAGCCGGCGCAAGCCGAAATCGATTTGGCTTGATAATACTGCTTGTGCCAGCACTGCTACCCAATCGCGCCCGGACAAGGGTACGGTGCGAAGCAACCTACCCAACCAAGGCCAGTATAGGGCAGCCAAAACCGAAAGCCCTGAAACCGCCAAGGTAGCCGGGACTGCCAGGCCGGGTGAGCCCCCGCCAACCTGTTCCCCAGAAGGCTTGGCCCTATGCTTCTCGTCTCGACAGTCCAGGGTATGCAGGAGCTGGCTCACGGTTAGACTGGTCAAAGCCAGGGTTCGGGCCCAGGCAAGGTTGCCAGAAGTTAGGCCCAGGAGGTAAATTATGCCGCTAGCCAATCCGATGCTGGCGCCCCGGATGATGATCTTATGGCCCATTTGGCCGGCAAATAGGTCTTCGCCAGGAGCGCGGGGTGGCCTCTGCATCAGCCCCGGTTCTGGCGGATCCAAGATCAAGGCTAAAGCTGGCAGGCCGTCGCCCAAAAGGTTCAGCCACAGCATCTGCACCGGCAAGAGGGGCAGGGGTTTCCCGAAAACGGCGCAGGTAAGGACTAGCATGATCTCGGCTGCATTGGTGGCCAGTAGATATCGTATAGCCCGGCGGATATTGCTGTAAATGCCTCGCCCTTCCTCGATGGCCTTGACCACAGTAGCAAAATTATCATTCAAAAGCACCAGGTCAGCCGCCCGCCTGGCCACTTCGGTGCCAACGCTGCCCATAGCTATCCCGATATCAGCCTCCTTGATGGCAGGAGCATCGTTGATCCCATCCCCGATCATGGCCACCACCTCGCCCTTTTGGCGGAGGGCCTTGACCAGCCGCAGCTTATCTTCGGGGGTCACCCGGGCTACTACCGGGTTGGCCGCTATTCTCTCCACTTCTCCCACCAGTTCTTGATCGCTGAGGGCAGCCAGCTGTTGGCCGGTATAAGGTTGTTGGCTAGGCCCCAGGAGGCCGAGCCGCCGAGCCAGGGCGGCAGCGCTAGAGCTCTGATCGCCGGTCAGTACCAATACCTTCACGCCTGCCTGCCGGCACAACTCTAAAGCCGCCGGCACCTCTGGGCGAGGCGGATCCCACATGCCGGCCAAGCCAAGCCAGATCAAATCTTGCTCCAGCTCCTCCGCCGACTCCACTAAGGCTTGGCCTTGATCCAGCGATGAAAGAACAGGCAAACATGGATCCAATACCCGGCAGGCCAAGGCGATGACCTTTAGCGCCCGGTTTGCCATTTCTCGGTTAGCCTGCATAAGCTCCTGGCGGTCGGCATTGGTGAGCTGAACTAAGCCTTGAGCGCTATAGATGTAAGCACACCGGGAGAGAATCACTTCCGGAGAGCCCTTGGCAAAAAGCGCTATTTCTCCTCCCGGCATCCGGAAAAGCGTGCTCATGCGGGCGCGGTCCGAGGTGAAAGGAATGGATCCCAGATAGGAACACTCCTGGCGCAAGTCTTCACAGCCGGGAACGACATCCAGAGCTGCCTGCCGCAGCGCCCTGTCGATGGGGTCTTTGGCGGCTGCTCGCCGGGATAGGCCGTTTCCCGGATGACCGTTAGCTTCTCCCGCTTCCTGGCTAGCCATGAATCCAGCCAGCAGGCAAAGCTGAAGCTGTACGCTCTGATCCCACCCGCCCGGCTCGGCCGCATCTAAATCCCAGTTCTTTCCGTCAGCATAAACCTGGGTAACGGTCAAGCGGTTGCCAGTCAAGGTTCCGGTTTTATCGGTACAGATTATCGTGGCTTGGCCCAGGGTTTCTACCGCGGAAAGCTTCTGGGCCATAACTTTAACCCGGGCCATGCGCAGGGCGCCAATGGCCAAGGCCAAGCTGACCATCACCGTCACCCCCTCGGGAATGGCGGCTACGGCTAGGCTAATGCCATTCATAAGGGCTTCGCTTAGCGGCGCTCCCCGCCACCGGGTGCTAGCGCCCACCACCGCCGCAGCCGCCAAGCTGCCTTTTACTAAGGTGCGGTTAAGCCGGTCCAGCCGCCGTTCCAACACTGTCAACCGGCGCCGGCCCGGCTGAGACATGAGCAAGGCCAGCCGGCCCATCTCCGTGGCCGGGCCGGTGGCCAGCACCAGAGCCCGACCCTGACCCCGAACCACGTGGGTGCCGCTAAAGACCAGCAGGTAGCGCAGATCCTCATCCTGGTTGCCGTTGGTGCTGCTCTTCTTGGTTACCGGAAAGGATTCTCCCGTCAAGGGCGCTTCATCAACCGCCAGCCCATCGCTTTCCACCACCCGGGCATCGGCGGCTATGACCTCTCCTTCCCGCAGGAGCAGGATATCCCCAGGTACCAGCTGGCTGGTGGGCAGGCTGCGGGGGCGGCCGCCGCGAATCACCAGGGCCCGGGACGGAGCTATCTGCTGTAAGGCTTCTAAGGCCCGATCCGACTTGTACGACTGCCAGGCGCCTATCCCGGCATTGAGGCCGACCACCAGGATGATCGCCCCGGCATCGGCCACCCGCCCCAGGATCAGGGATAGCAAAGCTGACCCTAGGAGCAGTCCAGTGCCAAAACCCCGAAACTGCTCCCCCAGCCGGTGCCAGAAGGAAACCGGCCGTAGCTGGGGAAGCAGATTGGGGCCATAGGCCTGCCACCGCCGCTTGGCCTCCCTCATGGTCAGCCCCCAGTCCAGGTCGGTGCCCAGAGCTTTGGCCAAGAAATCGCTCCTGGCTATCGCCTCCGTCCGGGCTGCCAACTGCCAAGCCTGAGGACAGGGGAGGGCTCTTGGCTGCTTTGAGCCACTTTTAGCGTCGGCCAGCCTGGGTTGTGAACGCAGGCGACTCGCCTGGAGCTGAACCGGACCCCGGCTAATCCGTCCGGCATTGGCGATAGCCGCTAGCAAAGCCAGGTGGTTCCAATAAGCCGCCCACGCCGGCGACAGCACCCCAGCCAGACTCAAGGCCATGCCGCTCAAGTTAAAGCCCTTGGCTACGGTTAATCCTTGGGCGCCGATCCTTTTTGCTTCCAAGGCCCGGTCAAAAAGTTCCAAGAGCCCCGCCGGGCCGGTCTCTAAAACCAGTCCCGCCTGAACCCGGACCGCCGCCGGAGCTTCCCTGAAGCTGATGCCCAGGTCAGCTCTTCTTAGCGCCGCTATGTCCTGCCGGGCCACTCCCACATAACCAACGCTTAGACCCTGCTGGCACCAGCTCTCCACGGCCTGGTAGCGGGAGGAAGAGTCTGCCAGCTCTACTCCCCAATCTTGCGCTCGAGCCTCTACCCTAGCCTTGAGGCTTTCGCTGGCCCCAGCCACAGCCAGGCCCACCTTGCTTATGCCTCGTTTCTTAAGGCCAACCACCAAGGCTTTCATGGCCGCAGCGTCCAGCTCGTGGCCGGGTAGGGCAACGATCTCTGGCCCTAGAAGCAGGGCATCGACGCACCCGGCCTTGGCCAGCGCCCCCGTCCGATACACCTTCAATCCTCGGCGGGAAGCCCTGACTGTAGCCAAGCTGTAGGTAGCCGGCCCGGCCAGCACCGCTGCTGCCGGCACCGACGATAAAAGCACCGCCAGGGCACGATCGGGCCTCCGGGATAAGGCATAGGTCAAAAGGGCTACCCCTCCGGTCCTAGCGGTTTCTTTCTCGGCATAAACCTGGGCATCGAATAGGGTGCGAACGCAAGGCGCAGGGTAAGCCTTAGCTTCTACCTGCGCTTTGGCTTCTGCTTCTGCCTCGGCTTCAATGGTGGGCTCCAGGCTCCGCACGTCTCCCGGGAACAGGTGGGCTTCTTCCCTTTCGATAGCTTCGGCTGCCGTCCGCCGCGAACCGATAATCACCAAGCTTTCAGCCAAAGCAAGCAAGTTTTCCAGCCAAACCGCCAACAGCGCCAGGGCGTTCCGGTTGAGAGTAATCAAAATCAGGTTGGCCAGGGCCAAGAGAAGGTCGTAATTAATCCGGCCGCGGGCCAACTGTCCCAAGCCACTTTTTAGTTGGGGATAACCGGAAATGATGCTTATCAGAGCCGAGAGGTTAAACCAGTACGGCGGGGAAGGCGCCGCCAATAGAGTCCCGGTCAGGGCCACCTGGGCAATCTGTAGCTTCAGCGGACGGTTCTCCGGCTCCCATGGCGACGAGGCGGGGACTCGGCCAGCTCCTGCCCCTACGGATGCACCGGTGGCCGCTGGAGCAGATTGGCCAGCAGCGCCTACCAACTTTTGTACCGCCGCCGCCAGCTCATCCCCGATCTTCGCGCCCAAAGGATCCAGGTTCGCCCGTATGCCTAAAGCAGCCTGGCTTCGGCCCGGGCCAGCAGCCTTTGTAGCGCTAGGGACATAGTGGAAGGTCAAAGATCGGGCCCAAGGGTTGGCTTCGATCCGCTCCACTGGCCAGCGCTGGGCTACCTGGGCCGCTACCGCCTCCATGGCCACCTTATTTAACCGTAATGCAATGACAAAACGGACTCGACCGGGAAGATAGTGGGCGAGCTCCACCACCTGCGGATGCGCCTTTGCCAAAACCAATCTCCCTTCCCTGCCAGGCGGTTTCAATTGGGCTAAGTCTTAGTATGCCAGCCGCCGGCCCAGTTATGTGCATGCCCATAACTGGGAGCCCTTCGGTTTGGGTAGCTCGAGAAGAACACATAGCCGGGATCGAGAATTAGGCCATCAATGAAGCTAAACCGAGGGGCCATAACACAACCGAGGATGACAATTCGAGCGATCCAGGATAGAATAATTAAGAGTAAGAGCAATGGGGCCACAGCCTAAAACCGGCCTACAATAAGTTAAGTTGGGAAAGGAATCGGAAATGACGACAGCAAAAGAAGCTAAGAAAAAAGGACGCATACTGACTGGGGATCGACCCACCGGGAAACTGCACTTGGGCCATTATGCAGGCAGCCTGGTAAACCGGGTGCGCTTGCAGGATGATTATGACACCTTTTTAATTATTGCCGATGTCCAGGCGCTTACCACCAATTTTGAGGAACCGGAGAAGCTAGCCCAAGATGTCCGGGAGGTGGCCCTGGATTACCTGGCGGCGGGCATTGATCCTAATAAATGCACTATTTTTGTCCAATCCCTAGTACCCGAAATCGCCGAGCTGACCGTCTTCTATTCCATGTTGGTCACCGTCAACGTGCTGCGCCACAATCCCACCATCAAGACCGAGGCTGCCCAAAGAGGGTACACCGACATGACCTACGGTTTTCTGGGCTACCCGGTTAGCCAAGCCGCCGACATTACTTTCTGCAAGGCCAACCTGGTGCCGGTGGGGGAGGACCAATTGCCCCATATTGAATTGACCCGTAAGATCGTCCGGCGTTTTAACAGCCTCTATGCCCCAGTGCTGGTAGAGCCTGAGGCATTGGTAGGGGAAGTGCCACGGCTAATGGGCTTGGATGGGGCGGCCAAGATGAGCAAGTCGCTGGACAATGCCGTCAACCTTTCCGACCCAGCGGAAGAAGTGGAGCGCAAGGTTAAAAATGCCGTAACCGATCCGGCCCGGATTCGCGCCACCGACCCCGGGCACCCGGATATCTGTACCGTCTTTCACTATCACCAAGCCTTCGCTAAGGAGGTCATTCCCGAAATCGAGGATTCCTGCAAGAAGGGTGGCATCGGCTGTGTCGCTTGCAAGAAGCGGTTGGCCGATACCATAAATGCCTTGCTGGAACCGATGCGAGAAAGGCGGGCCAAGTACGAAGCTAACCCCAAACTGGTGGATGAAATCCTGATGGCAGGCACCGAGCGGGCCCGAGCCGTAGCCAAAGAGACTCTGGGCCAGGTCCGCGAGGCCATGAAGATCAATTACTTCCACCCGGCCTAACCTTAAGCGAGGGTGGGAAGGTGACTTTCCTAATCGGGAACAAATGAAGGCCATCAATGCTGTACTTGAGCAATGAGTCACATACATACACCAGGGCCCCGAGGCCTTTGGCCTCGGGGCCCTGTCAACTATTCTCTGGCAGCGACCTACTCTCCCGGGATAACCCAGTACCATCGGCGCTGGAGGGCTTAACTTCCGTGTTCGGGATGGGAACGGGTGTTTCCCCTCCGCCATGGCCGCCAGAAACTTGCTCCCTCAAAACCGCATAGCATCTGGTCAAGCCCTCGACCTATTAGTACCGGTCCGCTTAAGGAGTTGCCCCCCTTACACTTCCGGCCTATCTACCTGGTAGTCTTCCAGGGGTCTTACCCGGTTAACCCGGTGGGAAACCTAATCTTGAGGCAGGCTTCGCGCTTAGATGCTTTCAGCGCTTATCCCTTCCGGACATGGCTACCCAGCGGTGCCCCGGGCGGGACAACTGGTACACCAGCGGTCCGTCCACCCCGGTCCTCTCGTACTAGGGGCAGACCCTCTCAAGTTTCCTGCGCCTGCGACGGATAGGGACCGAACTGTCTCACGACGTTCTGAACCCAGCTCACGTACCGCTTTAATGGGCGAACAGCCCAACCCTTGGGACCTACTTCAGCCCCAGGATGCGATGAGCCGACATCGAGGTGCCAAACCTCCCCGTCGATGTGGACTCTTGGGGGAGATAAGCCTGTTATCCCCGGGGTAGCTTTTATCCGTTGAGCGATGGCCCTTCCACTCGGAACCACCGGATCACTAAGCCCGACTTTCGTCCCTGCTCGAGGTGTCCCTCTCGCAGTCAAGCCCGTTTATGCCTTTATACTCTAACGCGCGATTCCCAACCGCGCTGAACGGACCTTAGGACGCCTCCGTTACCTTTTGGGAGGCGACCGCCCCAGTCAAACTGCCCACCTGACACTGTCCCCGAGCCGGGTGACGGCTTTGGGTTAGAACTTCAGCACTCCAAGGGTGGTATCCCAAGGGCGGCTCCACCGGGACTGGCGTCCCGGCTTCGGTGCCTCCCACCTATCCTGTACA
>JACIYF010000022.1:22500-31156 GCA_014360065.1 Clostridia bacterium
AAATGATGGTATCCAGGATAGGCCTCGGTCACGTCGAGCACCTCCTGCACGGGAATGTACCGGCCGCGGTGGTAAAAGCCGAGAGGGGACTGCCGGCGGTTATCAAATACCACCTTGACCCGCTCCTGGATGGGATCGATTTCATCTCGCGCAATCCTGTCGAGGATTTCATCTTTCCTTAGACGCACGGCCTCTTATACCTCCCCCTATCATCTCAGGCCTTAACCCCTAACGCCAGGTAATAATCCGGTCCCTCATTGACCTCTAAACTTCCTAGGCCCGCGGCCGCCAGTAAGGCTACCATTTCTTGCCGAGGAGGGATCTGGTCGCCGCCCACAACGCCTCCCAGCGACCGGTGCAGATTATTAATTGTTTCCCGTGCCGCCGGATGACAGATGATCACCCGTCCGCCCGGTTTGGTCACCCGGGCCATCTGCTTCAGCGCCTTTAGCTTGTCCGGAAAGTGAGGAAAGGCCGAGTTGCAGATCACCTCGTCAAAGGTAGCCTCCGGAAAAGGAATCGCCATGACGTCGGCACAAACCAATTCCACATTGGCGGGAAAGCCCTTGGCCTTTGCCTGTTCCAGCATAGCTTCGGCTATATCCATGGCCACCACCCGGCCGTTAGGACCTACGGCAGCCAGCAAATAGGGGATTAAAATCCCGGTGCCGCAACCCACGTCTAACACCGCACTGCCTGGAGCAATATTTAACCACTTAACCATTACTTCAAGTTTGGCCCGGTCTTCCGGCGTAGCCAGGCGGTCCCAAATAGCCGCCTTGCTGTTGAAATACTCGCGGTGAGTTAACATTCCGTGTCAGCCTCCTGTAGTTGTTCATCTTCTTGCCACCGCTTCACCTTTCGCTTGGGAGAAAATATAGTAGCCAGGACAAAAATAAGAGCCGAGGTAAGGACAATAGCTGCCCCGCTGGGTATATCCAAGCAATAAGAAACAGCAAGGCCAACCCAGCAGGAAAGGACGCCAAACAGCGCTGCCAGGAAAAACATTTTCTTCAAGCTGTAAGTGAGCTGGTAAGCAGCAGCGGCCGGATTCAAGATCAGGTTAAAGATTAACAGACCCCCGATACTGCGCAGGGAAGCGGTTACAGTGGCACCGGTCAGAAAGAGAATGCTGTAAAAGATGACATCAGCGGGTATGCCCACCGCCTTTGCCATTTCCCGGTGAAAGATCACTGCCTGGATCTCCTTAAAAAAGAGAATAATGAGACTCACGACCATAGCAGCCACGATTGCCAGCAGCCGGAGGTCGCCCGTGCTGACCGTAAGGATGCTGCCCCAGAGAAGCTCTAAAGCTTGGGTTTTAGGGCCGGGCAAGAGGCCCATGAACAGAAAGGCCAGCCCCATGGTAACGGAAAAGATGATGCCGATGGGGGTGTCCAGGTTAAACTCTCCCCTATCGGCCAGAGGCCCGATAGCAGCCGCCCCCGCCAGACTGAAAATGATGGCTCCTGCCAGGGGTTCAAACCCCATCCAGGCGGCAAAGAGAGCCCCAGCAAAAGCAGCGTGGGAAAGGGAAACTCCGATAAACGAAAGGTGCATGGTAACCACAAAAACGCCCACCAGGGAGCAGGCTACCCCAGCCATGAACCCGGCAAGAAGGGCATCTTGCATGAACCTGTAGCTCAGGATGGACATTTCAAGCTCCTCTTCCGTCCCCGCTAACCAAATCCTCTGGCTGCGGAAGATCAAACAGCTGCTTCAATAGCTTTTCCTGGAGAAGCAAATGGGGCGACCCCGCACTCCAGATGCGCCCCCTTTTCATCAGCACCACCCGGTGGCACAGGCCATCCAGCCCCGCCAGGGAGTGGGTAACCATCAGAGTGGTTAATTTCCGCTCCCTGTGTATACGTTGAACCAGGCGCAATATCTGCTCCTTGGCCCGCCGGTCCAGGGACGCGGTGGGTTCGTCCAAGAGGAGAATAGTTGGTTCCTGGGCCAGGGCCCGGGCAATGGCCACCCGCTGTTGCTCACCACCGGAGAGGTGACCGATGGGGCGGTCGGCCAGGGCAGCCATCCCCACTAGCTCCAGCAGCTGGTCCACCACCCGCCCATCACTCGGCCCAGGCCGGCGCAAAAGACCTAGCCGACCGTAGCGCCCCATCATCACCGCTTCCCTGGCCGTCACCGGCAGGCGAGGATCGATGTCCGGTAGCTGAGGCACATAGCCGATCTGGCGGCGCAAGGCCGTCGGGCAGCCTCGGGCTAAGTTATGGCCCAGCACCCAAACCTCTCCCTGGAGCAAATGCCCTAGACCGTTTACCAAGGTCAGGAGGGTTGTCTTCCCTGCCCCATTGGGCCCGATGATGGCTACCAGCTCCCCCTCTTCAACCTCCAGCGATACGCCCCGCAGCGCCACGTCTTCGCGATAGGACACAACCGCGTTTTTAATTTTTATAAGTACAGGCGCCATGGTTGACTCTTCGCTTTCCTACTTGGGAAGGGCTCCCAGCAGCAACTCTACGTTTTTCTTTAGAGCTTGCTCCCATTTCTCTGTCCCGGATAGGCCACCGGGGAAGTTGGAAATGGTAACCCTGGGTACTCCCAGTTCCTTAGCAATGCCGGCCCCTGCATCTGGTCCGCTCTGCAGGTTATCAATGACTAATTTCACTCCTGCGTGCCGGCCCTTATCTACCAACTCCCGCACCTTCTGCGGGGTGAGCTCCTCAGGCCGGCCATAAGTACCTACAACCTCAAAGCCAGCCCAGCGGACAAAACCTTCCTGCTGGTTGGAGCAGAGCACCTTAATCTTCCCTACTCCCGCCGCCCGCAGGCGGCCCTCCATTTCCTGGGCTACCTTGGCTGCCTGGTCGGCAGCTTTTTGGGCATTGCCCTGGTAAAATTCTCGGTTGGTCGGGTCCTTCGCTCCCAGGACATCAGCTACCGCCCGCAGCGCTTGCTGCCATACCGGCGGCGCCATCCAGTTACCGTTTACTGACACCGGTACCACTTGAAGCTGGGGGTTGTGAGCCGAGTCCACTAGCTCTTTAGTGAAAAGCTGGCCCTGCCAGTCGTGCATGAGGAAGACCTGAGCCTGGCTGAGCAAGGCCACGTCTGATGGTTTGATGTCAAAATGGCCCGGGCAGGAGGCCGGCGGGATAATATTCTTTACCTCCACCCTGTCCTGGCCTACTTCCTGGACGGCCGTCATTAAAAGGGAGGTCCCGGTCACCACCTTAAGCTGGCTGGCCGGTTGTTTAGAATTGCATCCAGCAGCAACAAACAGCGAAAAGAGGAACAAAACCATAGCCGCTGCCATTAGGCGGAGGCGGCCCCTGGCGCTTGGGAAAAACATTGTACCTACCCCCCAACGTTTCTGGATGTAGTTCTGGTCGGGAGCTTTTCCTGGTAAACAAAAAACCATGGAAGAGCTCCGCGCTGGCGAAGAACCTCCATGGTTCTCTTTCATGATCCTATTTGAGCAAGCCTTAAGGTGCTACAACCTCGCCCGGCTACATGCCAGGCTAACTACTGGCCTTTGCATCTTTATATTCGCTACTGGGTCCATAATTCCTTCTTCCTTTCGCTAAATATGCCAACAATTTGACCATGGTGTACATAGCCCAACGGTGGTTATACTTGGCGCTGGCGATCTTGTCCGGGTCTGCCAGAAACACCTCCCGGTTCTGGGCAGCTAATCTTTCTAATTGTCCCCGGGCCTGCTTGAATGAAGAGATATGGTTGCAAGGCCTCCCTCAGGTAACGCTCCCGAAGCGGGGCGAAGTCGTAGTATAGGGACAAAGTGTGTTCCTGAAAGGCCGCCCTTTCGTCCTCTCTTTTTTCGAACAGGCAGATTCCATTTCGAAGCACGCTGTACTTAAAGGAGAGGGGGCGTGGTTCAGTACGCGGACATCGATGGGGAAGTGTACCAGTTCTTCCAGAGCATTCTCCAGGGCCAATTCGTAATAGATACCTGTTCCTTTCGGTAGGGGGGAGAGAAAAACAGCCAGATCAATATCACCGAAAGTCTCCTTATCCTGGAAGGAGCCGTGGAGGTAAGCGAAACTGATTTCCGGCCGGGCAGAAAGCAGTTCTCGGATTTGGCCCACAATTCTTGCCCTTTTGGCAGGAGCCAACCGGTACCGTTGTCTCAGCAACGCCTTCACCTTCCTTTTCACGCCGGAATAGGGCAATTCTTAGCTGGCGGGCAACATTTTAACACAGCCAAATGGTGTCCACCAAAAGAAAAAGACCTTTCATTTTGATTTTACCCCGGCAGTTTATCTCTTCGCCACCAAAGTTGGTAATACCTACCTTTATCATGAGATATCTTGTAAGACTTTCGGTGGCCTTCATCGACCCCAGAAGGGGGATTGCCTGAATAAAGCTCCACTCCCAAGCATATACAATCATCTTAAGTAATTCCAACGTTTGTTATGACTTCTGGCCTTGGCCGATTGCTTCCGCCCCTAAATCGGAAAAACATTAATCGCATCCGGCGGGATATGACAGAAAACTTTGCTGCCTGGCAACAGGGGATGATGATTGTTTTCCCTGGCAGCGACCAGAGCCACCAGCCTTTCGCCTCCATCGACAATTATCCTGGTAAACAACCCTTTGGGGTAGACCGCCAATATTTTTCCTGGCAAGCAGTTCTCAGCTTGTGGCGAAGTGCTCACCAGGATATGTTCTGGCCTGATGGAGAAGTCTACCCGGCCAGTCAAATCCGTCTTAACTTCCAGCAGTGCCTTACCCAGGGAGACGTATTTCTTGCCGTCGCGAACAATGATCTCGCTGGAAAAGATGTTTTCTGCTCCGACAAAGCGGGCTACCGCTGCCATCTTGGGCGAGCTAAAGACTTCTTGGGCTGAACCCACCTGGAGGAGACACCCACGCTCTATTACGCCGATGCGCTCGGCCAGGAAAAGAGCCTCCTCGAAATCATGAGTCACATGAATAGTTAAAGTTCCAGTAATTTGGTGGAGGCGCTTTAGCTCCTGCTGGAGCATTTCCTTGGTACAGGGGTCCAGTGCCGACAGGGGTTCATCCAGCAAAAGAACCTGA
The DNA here is from genome assembly GCA_014360065.1 of Clostridia bacterium. Classification (NCBI taxonomy): domain Bacteria; kingdom Bacillati; phylum Bacillota; class Clostridia; species Clostridia bacterium. Next base: position 27,523 of record JACIYF010000022.1, read on the forward strand.
GGCTTCATTATTAAGGCACGAGCCAAGGCTACCCGCTGCTGCTCGCCTCCGCTCAAAGTACAGGGAAAACGCGGGAGCAGGTGGGCAATGCCCAGCAGGGTCACTATGTCATCCAGTTCTTTTTTTATCCGCTTTGTAGGCAACCTTCTATTCTTCAGCCCAAAGACAATATTCTCCCTGACGTTTAAATGGGGAAATAAGGCATAATCCTGGTAAACAAAACCAAACCGCCTTTTTTCCGGCGGCCAGGTGGTAATATTTTCTTCGCCCAGCCATATTTCCCCAGCGTCCAAGGAGTGCATGCCGGCAATAACCTCAAGCAGTATGGTTTTGCCGGCACCCGTGGGTCCCAGGATAACAAAGTACTCTCCCGAAAATATCTCCAGGGAGATATTCCGGAGTTGGAAACTGCCTACCCTTTTCGTGATGTGGGATAGCTTAAGGCACTGTCTTGATGCTCGCTCCTTCACAGCCCCGGCACCCGCTCATAAAGTTTTATCCCTGCCTTTTCAAATAAGGCCAGGGAAATTACGGCTATCAGGATCAAGATGGCTGCCGAAGCCATCAGGGCCTCCATATCGCCAGTAGCCATATTCAAATATAGGGATATGGGTAAGGTTTCCGTTTTAAACCTGGTGGCACCAGCCAGCATGAGGACCGCGCCAAATTCCCCAAGAGCTTTGCCCCAGGTAATAATCAGCCCGGCCAGTGCATTATTTCGAATTAAAGGCAAAGTCACCTTTAAAAAAGCCCGGGCTGGGGTACATCCCAAGGTCCTCGCCACATATTCTAGGCGAATGTCTGTGCTTTCAATGGCAGCCTTGAGGACGGTGATCAGGAAAGGGACATTGACAAAAAACTGGGCCAGAATAATCCCCGGCACGGTAAATACAAAACGCAAACCCATCCTAGCCAGGGTTTCACCAAAGGTCGTGGTTCCAAAAAGCAAGAGCAGGCAAACACCGGAGACGATGGGCGGCAGGTTCAAAGGGATTCTTAAAAGATTGGCTATTATACCCTGGCCCGGCAGAGAATAGCGGGCCAGGGTATAAGCTACTGGCATAGCTACCAGCAAGCAGGCAACCGTCGAAACCAGAGACGTAAACAGGCTGAGCTTAACGGCAAAGACCAGCTCCGGCGTCTTTAAGGATGCAGGAATATAAGGCAGGCCCCTTAGCAAGACGGTACCCACGGCAGCTAAAACAAAGAGCACCAAAAGATAAGTGATTAGCACATTGCCCACTCTAAAAAGTTTGGCCACCAAGGTCCCCCCCTGCAACCTTACTTACTGGTTAACCGGCTTATAACCCCATTTGGCCCAGATCTGGTAGGCCGGTGGCGAAACTATAAATTCAGCCAGTTGCTGGGCCAGCTCTTTTTCTTGAGAACAATTAAGGACGGCTACGGGTACGGTTTTGACATAATCCTTGAGTTCGGGCACAGGGATGAGCTCAATCTTGTCTTTTGTCCCCTGGCAATTTTCCTCCCAGATTATGGCGGCATCAGCCTGTTTGGTGCTTAAATATACCGCCAGTTCATTTGCCGTCGGTGTCCTGACCACCACGTTTTTGTTTACTGCTTCCAAAAGACCGTACTTTTGCAGGAGTTGGTCAGCCAGCTTGCCGATGGGATTGGCCTTTGGATCCCCCAAAGCTACTTTTACTCCCGGGCGTTTCAGATCGGCTAATTTGTGGATGCCGGCAGGATTCCCCTTAGGCACAGCCAGTACCGGGATGTGCTCAACAACATTCTTTTCCCATGCAACCAGGTTTTTCTCTCTAACAGGCTTTAATTCGGCTATATCCCCTGGTAGGTAAACGTCGCCCTGATTGGTTAACAGGATCTGGTTGTTGAGCTGGGCTGCACCGCCAAAAGTATAGGTCACCTTTATCCCGGTCTCAGCTTGAAAGGCAGCGCCGATTTCCTCTACCGGTTTTTTGAGCCCGGCACCGCTGTAGACTAAAAGAGACTTGGCATTGTTTGCCCCTGCCTGACTTGACTGGTTCTCCCGGTCCTCGCCGTTACCACAGCCGGTCAGCGCTACCGACCCAAGCAAGAAGAGACATAGCAATAGCGTAGTAGGCCTTAAACCCTTCACTTTTGTTACCTCCCGTATTCTGAAAAATCAGTGCCCGCAAAAGCAGTACTGCTCGTAGCCCAACAGGTGGGCAATGCCAGCAATGGTAACCCCGTAAAAGATGACCGGTTTCTTGCCGATTATGCCGGCCAGGGTATCATTTACCACTGTAGTGCCGGTAGCTAGCACCAGGTCGCTCCAATCAATGATTTCGGCCGTGAAGCTTACGTCTTCTATCATTACCCCGCATTTATGCTGCCCGATATTTTCCGGGTCTAGGTCAGTTACCCGGATAGGGAAATGGCTGGCTAGCCTTTCCACCATGGCAGGCTGCAAGCCGATGAAGGCAATCCTGGGATTGCCAAACCGCTCTCGGACGTAGGTAACAAGGTTGGCAGCGCACTGGCCTGGTTCTTGGTCCCGGCAGTGGATGGTCTTGTCCACCAATTTTAGATGCCGCAGGACGGCATTCAAGGTAGCGACAAATATGGCCCGCTGGCAATTGTCGCCCAACTCCAGGGAAAGAACTTCTTTTAACGTACCCCGGTAGCTCCCCGGCATATCGGTATATGCCTGCCCGCAAGCGCCCTTAAAGGTAGCCTGGATCATTACTTCTTTACCCTTGAGTAGCGGAAAATCCTGGCGTTCCGGCCTGCCGATGGCTTCCTCAGGGGTCAAGGACCTAGCACTAACCACCTGCACCTCTTCCTCGCCGGTAAGGCCTTTGGCTTCAATTACTTGCCCGAAACTCTCCTTCACGCCCTCCAAAAAGCCCACCTCAACATCCCTCCGCTTTATTCAAGTAAACTAAAAACCCCGTCTCCAAGGAGCGGGGTCTGGCCTAGAAGCCATAATGTCTAGCTTATAACTAGCCCCCTCCTTTTCAAAATCCGGAAGGCACACCCGTTTCCAGGCATACCCCGTGAGCTCAAGGCCCAGACCAACCAGCCGTGAGCTAGCGCTGGCTTGATCGCTAGCTGGTAGGCTGATAGGCTCGGAGGATACGAATCTCTTATGCTGTTTTTGCCATGGTCAACAATTCCACTGCTCACTAATCACCGTTGCTGCTCTTGGCTAGGTAATCCTCAATGGCTTTATGCAAAGCCTCTGCCCCTAGATTGGAGCAGTGGATCTTGGGGTCAGGCAATCCACCCAGGGCCACAATTATGTCCATGTCGGTGAGCTTAAGAGCTTCTTCTAGCTTAAGGCCCTTGGCTAAATCGGTAAGAATGCTGCTGGTAGCGATGGCTGCAGGACAACCGAAGACCTGAAATTTTACATCAGTTAGAACACCATCGTCCACCTTGATGTAGATTTTTAGGTAATCGCCGCAGCTGGGATCACCGACCAGACCTACGCCGTCAGCGTCCGGGATCTCACCAACATTGTGAGGGTTGATAAAGTGCTCCAGTATCTTCTGGCTGTATATGGGAACCACCTCTAGTCAGACAGCAGGCACGATTAGGTCTATCCACTCACCAATCTTCTTGCCAGTTGCCCCCAGTCTGCACTCCCTAGTATAAAACTATAAAGAGCATATGTCAATATAGCGACGAC